>DASUDU010000113.1:0-5748 GCA_036275435.1 Usitatibacteraceae bacterium
GCCGTGTCGCACTCGGCGCTGTGGCTGGCGATCGGCATGCTGGGCCTGCTCGCTTGCGGCCTGCTGTGCTGGCAGTCGCAGCGCTCGCTGCAGCGGCGCGCCTGATCAGCGCTGCCGGCAATAGGTCTCCCGGGTCATCGCCAGCAGCGCCAGCGAAATCACGCCCCAAACCAGCATCAGCGAAAACCCCTGCTGGTAGGCGGCAAAGGCAAACACGCGCTTGCCGGCGACCAGCGAACCATCCCATTGCCGGTCGAGAAACCAGCCGACCGCGGGCTGCATGAACATCGGCCCCTGGATGACGCCCATGTTGGCGATCCCGGAGACGGTTCCGGCCAGGTGCGCCGGCCCGGATTCCTTGGCAAAAGCAAAGCTGACGATGAAGCACCCGGCAAAAAACCCGGTGGCGGTCACCAGCAGCAGGAGCGTGACGGGCGAATGCCCGCGCACGAAGATGAGCAGCGACCAAAACATCAGGGTCAGCGCAAGGCCGCCCAGGAACAGCGGTTTCCTGCGGCCCATGCGGTCGGATGCGGCGCTGAAGAGGATGCTGCCGACCGCCCAGGCCACCATCATCAGCGAGCACAGCGAAGCCGCGCGCGCCGGGGTCATCGCATAGTGGGTGGTCAGAAACGGCACGCCCCACAGGCCGGCAAAGGTCAACACGATCGCGCTGGCGGTCCCGGGTATGAAGAACAGCAGCACGACGTTGCGATCGGACAAGGCCGCCTTGAGGTCTGCCCAGACGTGCGGAACATGGCCTGCCTTGGCCGCCGGTGCGTGGCTTGCGTATCCGCGCATCGCCGGGTCGTCGCGCACCACGGCCCATGTGGCGAGCGCGAGCAGGGCGGTGAGCGCCGCCGAAAAACCCATCACGCCGCGCCAGCCGAACTGGTCGGCCATCAGCCTGAGCGGCGCGCCGGCAAACACCGCGCCGCTGACCCCTACCGCCATGGCCAGCGCCGAGGACAGGGCGAAGTGCCGCGCGGGCAACCAGACGCTGGCGAGCTTGAGCATCGAGACGAATGCCACGCCGACCGAGGCGCCCACCAGCATGCGCCCGGCATTTGCCGCGATCCCGTTCGGCGCAAAGGCGAACAGTGCGGTGCCCAGCGCGGCGACGGCGGCGCCGGCTGTCAGCAGGCGCCGCGGCCCCAGCCGGTCGGCGAGGATGCCGGTCGGAATCTGCATCGCCACGTAGCTGTAGAAATAGAACGCCGACAGGTGGCCAAGGCCCACGGCGGTCAGCGCAAACTCGCGCGTCAGTTCGTCTGTGAGCACTGCCGGCGCGACGCGCTGGTAAAAGCCGATGAAATACAACGTTGCGCCGAGGCCCCAAATTGCCCACGCCAGCGCCAGCGGCGGCAGGTGGCGGTTCCCCTGATTCATTTCGAGCCGCGGCGGCCTTCGCGCACAAACAGAAATGCCGGCAAGGCGAACGACAATCCGATCACCAGGTTTGTGACGACGAAAAACCACGGGTGGCGAATGCCCAGCGCCCTGGATTCGGCAAACACGAACGGCCAGAACACCAGGCAGGAAATCGTGAAGTCGGCGAGCGTGGCCGCGGCGATCGGGCTCCCCCAGGCCAGCGACAACGCACCAGAACTTCCCGGCACAGCCTGCAGATAGCCGAAGTACACCGCATAGGGCGCGAGCGCGCCGGCAATTGCCGCGAAGAGGTAGAAGCGCCTCACCGCCCGGTGTTCAAACCTGTTCCCATGGCAGGCCTTCCTTGCGCCACCCGCCAAGCTTGCCGCGCTGGTGGTTGTCGTCGAGATCGCCCTCGAAGCCTTCCAGCACGTTGTAAATACGCGTGAAGCCTGCGGCCTCCAGCGCGGCGCCGGCGTCGAGCGTCCGGTTGCCGCTGCGGCAGATCAACACCACCGGCCGGTGCGTGGAGTGCCCGCAAGCCTTTTTCACCTGCCCGACAAAATGCGGATTGATCTCCCAGTCCGGGCCGTCGTTCCACGGAATGAGCATCGCGCCCACCGGATGGCCGACGAACAGGAACTCCATCTCGCTGCGGCAGTCGACAAAGACCGCAGCGGGCTCTTTCTTGAGAAGTTCAAAGGCTTCCTTCGGTTTGAGATGTTCCATTGGGCGCGGACCTTTCCCTCGTGGCGAGGGCAACAGACGGTTGCTGATGCTTGAGATTATCACGACCTTGCCCAACTGCAGACGGTGCGGTGGGATAATCCACGAACCCCTTTCCTGCCGCGAACCATGAATGCACCCGATAGCCAGCTTGCCCTCGATGCACTGATCCACGAGCGCGCCACCGCGTTGAATGAAAAGCTGGTCGCCATCCGGCGCGACCTGCACGCCAACCCGGAACTGGGCAACCGCGAATTCCGCACTGCGCAGGTCATCGCCGACCATTTGCGGACGCTGAACCTCGACGCGATCCAGGAAAAGGTTGCGCACACCGGCGTCGTCGCGGTGCTCGAGGGCGGCAAGCCCGGCCCCTGCGTGGCGCTGCGTGCTGACATGGATGCGCTGCCGGTCACCGAACAGGCCGACGTCCCGTTTGCCAGCAAGGCGCGCACGCTGTGGAACGGGGCCGAGGCCGGCGTCATGCACGCCTGCGGGCATGACACCCACGTGGCGATCCTCATGGTGGTCGCCGAGTTGCTCGCGGGCCTGCGCCAGCACATCGCGGGCAGCGTCAAGTTCATCTTCCAGCCCGCCGAAGAGGGTGCGCCCGACCGCGAGGAGGGCGGCGCGGCGCTGATGATCAAGCAAGGCGTTCTGGCGGAACCGAAGGTGGAAGCGATTTTCGGCCTGCACATCACCTCGAAAATGCACGCCGGGCGCATCGGCTATCGCGCCGGGCCGTTCATGGCCAGCGCCGACCGGTTCCGCATCGACCTGCAGGGACGCCAGACCCACGGCGCGCAACCCTGGTCGGGGGTCGATCCGATCGTCGTCGGCTCGCAAATCGTCATGGGCTTGCAGACCATCGTTTCGCGCAAGGTCAACCTGACCGAGGAGCCCGCGGTAGTGACCGTCGGCGCGTTTCACGCCGGCAACCGCAACAACATCATTCCCGATACGGCCAAGATGGAGGGCACCATCCGCGCGTTCGACGAGCGCCACCGCGAAGATATCCACGGCTTCATCGACAAGATGGTCACCATGATTGCCGAATCGGGCGGCGCCAAGGCCAGGCTGCATATCGACAAGGGCTACCCGGTTACCGTCAACGACCCGGCGCTGACCGAATGGTCCGTGCCGGTGCTCAAGCGCGCGGCCGGCGAGATGAATGTCGGCGTCTGCCCGAAGACCTGCGGCGCGGAGGATTTCTCGTTTTTCCAGCGCGAAGTGCCGGGCCTGTTCGTCAATCTCGGTTGCACCCCCCACGACCAAGTCTGCAAGAACGCTCCCTCCAACCACAGCCCGCTGTTCTATGTCGACGAATCGAGCCTGGTGGTCGGGGTGCGTGCGTTGGCCTTGCTTGCAGTGAGCTGGCTGGCGGCACAGCCACGTTAGATCCCCTTTCCATGTGCCACTGGCGGTGTGATCGATGCCTGCGTTCCTGGCCGGACCAGCCGCACGGGCCGAGCGGCGCGGGCCCTCGAACGCAGCCCGGCCAGTTTGCTGACGCGCCCCATCCAACCCGCGGGTTCGCTCCATGAACATCCGATTCCCCCAGTCCCGGTCCCTGCAGGTCTTTGCGGCCCTCGCGGTGATCGCGGCCCTCGCGCTGGCATTCGTGCTGCTGCGCGGCAGCCCGGTCGAGGTCCACGAAGTCCAGGCCGGCCCGCTGGTGCAGACGGTCCTGGTGACCGGCCGCATGGCCAACCAGTCGCGGGTGTTCCTCGGCAGCACCATCACCGGCCGCGTGCGCGAGGTGAAGGTGCGCGAGGGGGCAAGGGTCAAGTCCGGCGACCTGCTGGTGGCGCTGGAGGACGGCGAGCAGCGTGCCGCAGCCGCGCAGGCCGAGGCGGCGGCGCGCTCGGCCGAGGCGCGGCTGGACAGCCAGAAGCAGGTGCTCGGGCCGGTGGCCGCGCAGCAGCTGGCCCAGGCGCGCTCGACGGCCGAGACCGCCGCGCGCGAGCGCGAGCGCAGCGAATCGCTGTTCAAGCGAGGCTTCATCGGCCAGGCACGGCTGGACGAAGTGCGCCGTGCCGCCGATGTGGCCGCCGCGCAATTGAAGGCCGCCGAGGCGCAGGCCGAATCGAACCTGAAAGGCTCGGAATTGGAAGGCAGTGTCGCGCGCGTGTCCGAGGCCCGCGCCGCGGCCGAACTGGCGCGCGCGCGGCTTGCGCAGACGCGTATCGTCGCGCCCGCCGATGCGCTGGTGCTCGAGCGGCTCGCCGAGCCGGGCCAGATCGTGCAGCCCGGAGCGCGCCTGATCGAGCTGTCGATCGAAGGCACGGTGGAGCTGATCGCGCAGGTCGACGAAAAATTCCTCGCCCAGCTCGCGCCCGGACAGAAAGCCACGGTCGTGGCAGACGCCTTCCCGGGCCAGCCCTTCCCGGCGAGGGTACGATCGATTGCGCCGTCGATCGACGTGCAGCGCGGCTCGGTTGAAGTGAAATTTTTGCTCGATGCGATTCCCGAGTTCCTCAGAAACGACATGACGCTGTCCATCGAGATCGAAACCGCGCGGCGCGAAAAGACCCTGGCGGTACCGGGCGAGGCGCTGCGCAACGGCAACCAGGTTCTGGTGATCGACGGCGGACGCGCGGTGGCGCGCAACGTCAAGACCGGCGTGCGCACCCTGACGGCGGTTGAGGTTGTCGAGGGCCTGCAAGCCGGGGAGCTGGTGATCGTCGATGCCCCCGTGCAGCCCGGTGCGCGGGTGCGGGCGGGCAAGAAGGCCGCTGCTGGCAGCGGCGCGCGCAGCAACCTGTCCACCGACATCATGAAGTCGTTCGGACGCGAGTGAACTTCGGGTTTGCCTGGACCGTCGCGGTCCGTTTCCTGCGCGAGGGGCGTTTTCAGTCGCTCCTGATCATTGTCGGCGTCGCCGCCGGGGTCGGCGTGGTGACCTACATCTCCGCGCTGATCGACGGCCTACAGGGCAACACCATCGTGCGTACCCTGGGCACGCAGGCGCACGTGGTAATCAAGCCGTTAGAGGAGTTCGCGCGGCCGAGTACCGCGCCGGCCGCCGACGGTGCGGTGGCGCGCCAGGTGCAGCCGCGCGCGCAGCGCACCCGCTCGATCGACAACTGGCAGGCGCTGATGGCCGAACTGCAGGCCACGCCCAATATCGTCCACGTGGCGCCGATCGCCAGCGGTGCGGGCCTGGCGATCCGCGGCGAAGCGAGCCGCTCGATTGCGTTGATCGGCGTCGAGCTGGAGGGCTACGATCGCATTGTCGCGCTCCGGGACAAGGTCATCGACGGCGCCGCGCGCGTCGGCCCGGGCGAGACGCTGATCGGCCTGCAACTGTCGCAGGACCTGGGCGTCGGCGTCGGCGAGCGTGTGGTGATTCGCACAGCCAGCGACGCGGCGGACACCTTCAAGGTCTCCGGAATCTTCGACCTTGGCAGCCGCGACCTCAATCGCCGCCAGGTCTATGTTTCGCTCAAGAGCGCACAGTCGCTGCTGGGCATCCCGGGCGGTGTGACGCAGGTCTATGCCTCGGTTGCCGAACTGTTCGAGGCCGACAAGACCGCGCGGCGCTTGAAGGTGCGCACCGGCGCCGAGGTCGAAAGCTGGATGGACACCAATTCGCAGCTGCTCTCCGCGCTCAATGCGCAGACCATCTCGACGCGGCTGATCCGTGGCTTCACC
>DASUDU010000114.1:0-3488 GCA_036275435.1 Usitatibacteraceae bacterium
GCTGCCCACCATCAACCCGAGCACGAGCACGGCTGACAGGTAAAACCATGGGGACGCCTGAAAGGCGGAGAGCAAATTCAAGGCGCCCGCCTCGGCTTGGGGCGGGTTGCTAGACCGCGGAACCCATCTTGAAGATCGGCAAGTACATGGCGACGACCAGCCCGCCGATCACCACGCCCAGCACGGCCATGATCATCGGCTCCATCAGGCTCGACAAGGCGTCGACCGCGTCGTCCACTTCCTGTTCAAAAAAATCCGCCACCTTGCTCAGCATGCCGTCCAGCGACCCGGATTCCTCGCCAATGGCGCACATCTGCAGCACCATGTTGGGAAACACGCCGCTGTTTTGCATCGATACCGTCAGGCTCGAGCCGGTGCTGACTTCCTGCTGGATCTTTTTCGTCGCGTTGTAATAGACGCGGTTGCCCGAGGCACCGGCAACCGAATCGAGCGCCTCGACCAGCGGCACGCCGGCGGCGAACATCGTCGAGAGCGTACGGGTCCAGCGGGCGATCGTGGCCTTGCGAACCAGGTCGCCGAACACCGGCATCTTGAGCATCATCCGGTCCATGAAGAACTGCATCTTCTCGGAGCGTTTCCACGTGTTGAAAAAGAACCACACCCCGCCGCCAATGCTGCCGAAGATGATGTACCAGTACTTGACAAAGATCTCCGACAGCTGCATGACGAACAGCGTCGGAGCCGGCAAATCGGCGCCAAAGCTCTTGAACATCTCCTTGAACTGCGGGATCACGAAGATCATGATCACCGCGGTCACGACAAACGCCACGACCAGGATCGAAATCGGGTAGAACAGCGCCTTCTTGATCTTGCCCTTGATGGCGAGAATCTTTTCCTTGTATGAGGCCAGGCGGTCAAGAAGGGTGTCGAGAATACCGGCCTGTTCGCCAGCCGCCACCAGGTTGCAGAACAGGTTGTCGAAATAGATCGGGTACTTGCGGAACGCCTGTCCCAGGCTGCTGCCGGTCTCGACGTCAGTCTTGATGTCGAGCAACAGGCGGGTCACCGACGGGTTGCTGTGCCCTTTGGCGACGATGTCGAAAGCCTGCAGCAGGGGAACGCCGGCGCGCATCATCGTTGCCAGCTGGCGCGTGAAGAACGTGATGTCCTGGTCGGTGATCTTCTTGCCCGCGGCGGCTCGTGTCTTCTTGATCTTCGGGTTGCTGACACCCTGCCGGCGCAGCGTTGACGCGACGATGGCCTCGCCGGATGCGCGCATTTCGCCCTTGACCATCTTGCCCGACTTGTCCTTCCCTTCCCAGGCGAAGTTGATGAGCTTGACGTCCTTGCCGCCTTTCGCTGCTGCCGCCGCTGTTGCCATTTGCCGCTCCTCGCAGTGTGTCGCCCGGAGTCCCGGGCACATCGCTACTCGTTGGTCACCGACTCGACTTCTTCAAGCGACGTCAGGCCCGCGCGCACTTTCTTCAGGCCCGATCGCCGCAAGTCCGAAACGCCCTCGCGCTTCGCCTGGTCGGCGATGTCGATGGACGTGCCGTTCTTCATGATGATGCGTTGCATTTCCTCGGATATCGGCATCACCTCGTAGATGCCGACGCGCCCCTTGTACCCGGTATTCTTGCATATGTCACATCCGACATGCCCGTACGGTTGCCAGCTGCCGTCGAGTTCTTCCTCAAGATAGCCGGCGCGCAGCAGCGCCTCCTTGGGGATTTCGATCGGGCGCTTGCAGGAGCAAAGCCGCCGCCCGAGGCGCTGGGCCGTGATCAGGATCACGCTGGTGGCGATGTTGAACGGGGCGATCCCCATGTTCATCAGCCGGGTCAGCGTGGAGGGCGCGTCGTTGGTGTGCAGGGTCGACAGCACCATGTGGCCGGTCTGTGCGGCCTTGATCGCGATTTCGCCGGTTTCGAGGTCGCGGATTTCGCCGACCATGATGATGTCCGGATCCTGCCGCAGGAACGACTTGAGCGCCGCGGAAAAGGTCAGCCCGGCCTTGTCGTTGACGTTGACCTGGTTGATGCCGGGCAAATTGATTTCCGCCGGATCCTCGGCGGTCGAGATGTTGATGCCGGGTTTGTTGAGGATGTTCAGGCAGGTGTACAGCGACACGGTCTTGCCCGATCCGGTCGGGCCGGTGACCAGCACCATTCCGTAAGGCCGGCTGATCGCGTGCATCAGGGCCGCCTTCTGCTCGGGTTCGTAGCCGAGCGCCTCGATGCCCAGCGTCGCGCTCGACGGATCGAGAATCCGCATGCAGATCTTCTCGCCGAACAGGGTTGGCAACGTCGAGACGCGAAAGTCGATCGCCCGCGTCTGCGACAACTTCAATTTCATGCGGCCGTCCTGCGGGACGCGTTTTTCCGAAATGTCCAGCTTGGAAATCACCTTGATCCGCGAGGCGATTTTTTCCTTGATTGCCAGCGGCGGTTGCGCAACGTCATAGAGGATGCCGTCCTGCCGGTAGCGGATGCGATAGAACTTCTCGTAGGGCTCGAAGTGGATGTCGGACGCGCCGCCGTTGATCGCGTCGATCAGCACCTTTTGCACGTACTTGACCACCGGGGCGTCGTCGATGTCCTCGGTGACCGCGCCACCGCCGCTTTCGGTTCCTTCATCTTCGCCCGTTCCCAGGTCGATATTCTCGAGCGCGGTGTCGTCGCCGATCATCTGGTCGAGCGCCTTGGCCGATGTTTCGCCAAAACGCTTGATCAACACCGCCAGTTTGTCTTCCTCGACGACGACCGGCTCGACGACCGAGCCGGTGGCGAATTTCAGTTCGGACAACAGTTGCTCGCTGCTCGGATCGGACATACCGAGGAACAGCCGGTTGCCGCGCTTCATCAGCGGGATCACGCGCTTGCTGGCGACAAGCTTGGTATCAACCAGGCTGGCCGGGATCTGGTCGGCGTCCAGCGCATTCAGGTCGACCAGCGGCACGCCGAAGGTCGCGGCGGCAAAAGCCGCGACTTCCTTCGGGGCGAGCTTCTTCGATGCGATCAGTTGCTCGATGAAGGTCACTCCGGCCTTTTTTGCCTCGGCATGCAGCGCATTCGCGTCCCCCTGCACGAGCCGTCCCTGCTGGACGAGCGCGCGGCTCAGGGGGCTGAAAATGGTGGATGCGGCAGCGGCCATTGGGCGATACGCGGCTAATTGAGAATATGGATGATGCTCTTGCGCTAATACTTTGTAAAGACTGGTTATTTCCTGGATAAGGCCTGTTCGATTTCGGCACGGATTTCGGCGGACTCGGGAGCAACACGGCTCGCAAAGCTCTTGAGCACGCTGCCGTCGCGTCCAACCAGGTACTTGTGGAAGTTCCAGCGCGGCGGTTCCCCGGTCTGGCGGGCCAGTTTTTCGAAAAGCGGGTTTGCCCCGGAACCGACCACGGTCGACTTCTCCATCATCGGAAACGCCACCTTGTAGGTGCGCTCGCAAAAGTCCGCGACTTCCTTGTTGCTGCCCGGCTCCTGTTTGCCGAAGTCATTGGCGGGAAACCCGATCACGGT
>DASUDU010000115.1:0-2980 GCA_036275435.1 Usitatibacteraceae bacterium
GCGCCGGGGCCGTGCGTTTGACCGCGCCCGGCCGTGTCCAACATACTCGCGCGATTGCCACCCGAAAGTCCCGCCCGATGTTTCGCTCCCGCTATCTCGATTATTCCGAACTGACCGCCCAGTGCGCCGCCTGGGCGCACGCCCACCCGGGGTTCGTCAAGTTGTCCGTGTTGGGCAAGAGCCGCGAAGGCCGCGACATCCCGCTCCTGACCATCGGTCCGAACCCGCAACAGGCGCGGCCGGCCGTGTGGGTGGACGGCAACATGCACGCTTCCGAGTTTTGCGGCTCGAGCGCCGCCCTGGCCATTGCCGAGGACATGATTGCGATCCATTCCGGAAGCAAGGCCGTCGCCGGTCTTCCTGCACACCTGATCGAGGCGCTCAAATCGGTACTGTTCTACATCGTGCCGCGCATTTCGCCGGACGGTGCCGAGGCCGTGCTCAAGACCGGCCGCTATGTGCGCTCGCACCCGGCCGACCACCGTGCCAACCGCGGGCGCAGCTACTGGCAGAACGCCGACGTCGATGGCGACGGCCAGATGGGCTACATGCGCCAGCGCTGCGCAGACGGCGAAATGACCGAGCTGACCGACGAATCCGGCCAGCCCCTTGAACCTCCCGTGCTGGTGCCGCGCCGGCCCGAGGACGCCGGGCCGTTCTGGCGCGTCTATCCGGAGGGACACATCGTCAACTTCGACGGCGCGCACATTCCCACCCCCGATTACCTGTGCGATACCCAGACCGACTTCAATCGCAACTTTCCCTACCAGTGGGGCTCCGAGGACGTGCAGCGCGGCTCCGGCGAATTTCCGGGCAGCGAACCGGAAACCCGCGCGATTCTCGAATTCGTCAGCGCGCATCCGAACATCGTCACCTGGGTGAACTACCACACCTTCGGCGGCGTGTTCCTGCGCCCGCTGGGCGACAAGCCCGACCACGACATGGACCCCGGCGACCTAGCGGCGTACAAGGAAATCGAGCAGATCGCCAAGACCCATACCGGCTACCCGACGGTCAGCGGCTACCACGAGTTCCAGTACGAGCCGGGCGTACCGGTCCGGGGGATCCTCACCGACTATGCCTATCACCAGCGCGGCTGCCTCGCCTTCGGCGTCGAACTCTGGGACATCTTCCAGCAAATCGGCGTCGAGCCGCGCAAGCGCTTCATCGACCTGTACACCACCCTGACCCGCGAGGACCTTCGCCGGCTGGCACGCTGGGACCGCGAGCACAATTGCGGCCGCATCTTCCGGCCCTGGCGCAGGGCCGAGCACCCGCAGATCGGCGCGGTGGAGCTGGGCGGCATCGACCTTCGGGTCGGCATTTCCAATCCGCCTTTCGAGCAGCTCGACGCGGTGCTGGCCGCGCAAAGCGCCGCCTTCCTGCGCATCGCCGCGCTCAGCGCGCGCGTCAGCGTGCAGGTGCGAAGCCAGGAACGCCTCGACTCGGGCGCCACGCGCGTGTCGATCGCCGTGCGCAATCATGGGTACCTCGGCACGCACGGGGTGCCCAGCGCGCGCCGCCTGCCGCATGTCGAACCGCTGCGGCTTTGCGCCGCCGGTGACGGGATCACCGTGCTGGCGCCGGGAAACGGCACGCTCGAACTCGGCCACCTTGAAGGCTGGGGACAGGGGCCGCACGGTGCCCTGAACATCTTTGCGCCGTGGACGCGCGGCAATGTCAACGAGCGGATCGTCGCGCTGGTCGTCGAAGGCCGCGGCACGTTGCGGGTGACGGTGGGAAGCTGTCGAGTCGGGTTCCAGTCGATCGATGTTCCAGTCGAATGAAGAACGCGGGCAAACCGGCCAAGGCGTTTGGGCGTGCCGGGCAGGTGGCATGAACACGCCGCCAGTTCAACGGATTCGCGCGGCGCAGGTCGAGGTACCCTGCACGGATTTGGCGAACACGCTGTCGTACCTCACCGGCCAACTCGGCTTCCATGTCGAATCGATCCTTCCGGCCGACCAGCCGACGACGGCCGTCCTCAGCGGGCACGGCGTGCGGCTGCGGCTGCAGCAGGCGCCGCCGGGCGCGAACATTGTCCCGCTGACGCTGTTCCTGTCCTGCCAGGGCGTTGGCGATTGCGCACCGACTGTGCAGGGACCTGATGGCATGGCCATCCGGCTGATCGAGGACACGCCGCAGGTCAAGGTTCCCGAAGGAACCGGGGAATGGGTCTTCGTGCACGGCGATGAGGCCCGCGCCACCTGGCTCACCGGTCGCGCCGGAATGCAATACCGCGATCTGATCCCCGGTCGGCTCGGCGGCCGATTCATTGCCTCGCAGATCCGCATTCCCGCCGGCGGACCGGTTCCAGACTATGTGCATTACCATCTGGTGCATTTCCAGATGATCTACTGCAAGTCCGGCTGGGTGCGCGTGGTCTACGAGGACCAGGGAGCGCCGTTCGTGCTCGAAGCCGGCGACTGCGTGCTGCAGCCGCCGACCATCCGCCACCGCGTTCTGGAAGCCTCGCCCGGCCTCGAGGTCATCGAAGTGGGTTGCCCGGCGGTGCACGAGACGCGCGGTGACGCCGGCATGACGCTGCCGACCGGGCGCATCGATGCAGATCGACTCTTCGCCGGCCAGCGCTTCGTGCGCCACGTCGCCGCATCGGCGCCTTGGTCACCCTGGCCGCGCGGAGCGGACAAGCCGCAGCTGCGCGCACGGGACCTCGGGATCGAATCCGCCACGGCCGGCCTTGCGGCGGCACGGGTGGTGCGCGCCGATGCCGACGCGCATGTGGCGGCACTGCACCACGGCGAACTGCTGTTTCTGTTTGTCCTCGAGGGGTTGATGGGCGTCGACGGGTCGGCCCAGAGGCCGCACACCTTGCATGCCGGGGACAGTGTGGTGATTCCCGCCGGCAGCCCTGCCGCACTGCGTTGCTGCGCGGGACTGGAACTGCTTGAGGTGGCGCTGCCGGCGTGAGCCCCTAGGAAAGGGCAGCTTGCGAAGTTGAGGCCGGCGCATCGCAGAC
>DASUDU010000116.1:0-3402 GCA_036275435.1 Usitatibacteraceae bacterium
ACCATGTAGAACGCCTGTTCGGGCAGCGCATCGCATTCGCCATCGACGATCATCTTGAAGCCGCGGATGGTCTCCTTGAGCGGAACGATCTTGCCCGGGGTTCCGGTGAACACTTCGGCCACGTTGAACGGCTGCGACAGGAAGCGCTGGATCTTGCGTGCGCGCGCAACCGCAAGCTTGTCGTCCGGCGAAAGTTCGTCCATGCCGAGAATCGCGATGATGTCGCGCAATTCCTTGTAGCGCTGCAGCGTCGCCTGCACGCGGCGCGCAACCGTGTAGTGCTCCTCGCCCACCACCTGCGGATCGAGCTGGCGGCTGGTCGAATCGAGCGGGTCCACGGCCGGGTAAATGCCCAGCGCGGCAATGTCGCGCGACAACACGACGGTGGCATCGAGGTGGAGGAAGGTGGTCGCCGGGGACGGGTCGGTCAGGTCGTCGGCCGGAACGTAAACGGCCTGGATCGACGTGATCGAACCGGTCTTGGTCGAGGTGATGCGCTCCTGCAGTTTGCCCATTTCTTCGGCCAGCGTCGGCTGATAACCCACGGCGGACGGCATGCGGCCCAGCAGCGCGGACACTTCGGTACCCGCCAGCGTGAAGCGGTAGATGTTGTCGATGAACAGCAGGATGTCCTTGCCCTCGTCGCGGAAGCGCTCGGCCATGGTCAGGCCCGTCAGCGCCACGCGCAAGCGGTTGCCGGGAGGCTCATTCATCTGGCCGAACACCATGGACACCTTGGATTCGCCCAGGTTGTCCATTTTGATGACGCCGGCTTCCTGCATCTCGTGGTAGAAGTCGTTGCCCTCGCGGGTGCGCTCTCCGACGCCGGCAAACACCGAGAGGCCGCCGTAGCTCTTGGCGATGTTGTTGATGAGCTCCAGCATGTTCACGGTCTTGCCCACGCCGGCACCGCCGAACAGGCCGATCTTGCCGCCCTTGGCAAACGGGCAGACCAGGTCAATCACCTTGATGCCGGTCGGCAGCAGGTCAACCGAGGGCGACAATTCGTCGAACTTCGGTGCCACGGCGTGAATCGGCCGACGCTCCTCGGTCGGGATCGGCCCCTTTTGGTCGATCGGGCGACCCAGCACGTCCATGATGCGGCCGAGGGTTCCCTTTCCCACCGGAACCGAAATCGGGGCGCCGGTGTCCTTGACTTTCATGCCGCGCCGCAGACCGTCGGACGAACCGAGGGCGATGCAGCGTACGACGCCGTCTCCCAGCTGCTGTTCAACCTCGAAGGTCAACCCCTCCTCGGCGAACGACTTCTCGCCCGACGGCTCGAGCAGCAAGGCGTCGTAGACCTTGGGCATGGCGTTGCGCGGGAACTGGATGTCCACCACCGCGCCGATACACTGAACGATTTGTCCGACACTCATTTTCTACTCCGGCAAAAAGGTGCAAATTCTGTTGGGATTGACACTAGACGGCTGCAGCGCCGCCGACGATTTCGGAAAGTTCCTTGGTGATCGCCGCCTGGCGAGCCTTGTTGTAAGTAAGCTTCAAGTCGCCGATCACCTTCTTGGCGTTGTCGGAGGCGGCCTTCATGGCCACCATGCGCGCGGATTGCTCCGAAGCGATGTTTTCCGCGACCGCCTGGTAGACCAGCGCCTCGACATAGCGGACCAGCAGGTGGTCGAGCACCGCCTTCGCATCCGGCTCATAGAGGTAATCCCACGAAGAATCCGGCGTGCCGAGCTTGTCGCCGGAAAGCGGCAACAGCTGCTCGCAGACCGGTTCCTGTTTCATGGTATTGACGAACTTCGTGTAACACAGATACAGCGCGTCGATCTTTCCGGCGGCAAAGGCATCCAGCTGGATCTTCACCGGCCCGATCAGCTTGTCCAGGTGCGGCTTGTCGCCCAAGCCGATCACATGCGACAGCAGCGGCATGCCAAAGCGTTGCAGGAAGCCGAAGCCCTTGTTGCCGATCGCCGTGCCCTCGACCTTGGCGCCGGCGCCCTCCCACTCCTTGACCTTGTTGACCACCAGCCGCATGACGTTGGTGTTCAGACCGCCACACAGGCCCTTGTCGGAAGTCACCATGATGATGCCGATGTTCTTGACCGCATCGCGCTTTTGCAGGAAGGCGTGCTTGTAGTCCGGGTTGGCGTGCGAAAGGTTGGCTGCGACGCTGCGGATCTTTTCGCCGTACGGCCGCGCGGCGCGCATGCGCTCCTGCGCCTTGCGCATCTTGGACGCGGCCACCATTTCCATGGCCTTGGTGATCTTGCGCGTGTTTTCCACGCTCTTGATCTTGGTGCGGATTTCCTTGGAGCCTGGCATGGTTGCCTCTTCGCGTTCGCTCTGTGATTCTCGCCGGCTCTAGTAGCTGCCGTTCTTCTTGAAATCCTGAACGGCCGCGTGCAGGGTCTTCTCTTCGTCTGCCGATAGGTTGCTCGTCGCCTCCATCGAAGCCACCAGCGACGCATACTTCGTCTTGACGTAGTCGCGAAGGCCCTTTTCAAAGGACGCGACCTTCTTCAGGTCGACGTCATCCATGTAGCTGTTGTTGACGGCAAACAGCGAGAGCGCCATTTCCCAGACCTGCATCGGCTGGTATTGCGGCTGCTTCATCAACTCGGTGACCAGCCGGCCGCGCTCGAGCTGCTTGCGCGTGGCATCGTCGAGGTCGGAAGCGAACTGCGCAAACGCGGCGAGTTCGCGATACTGGGCCAGGGCAAGCCGCACGCCGGCGCCGGTGTCCTTCCGTTTCATGATCTTCGTTTGCGCGGCGCCGCCGACGCGCGATACCGAGATGCCGGCGTTGATCGCGGGACGGATGCCGGCGTTGAACAGGTCGGTTTCCAGAAAGATCTGTCCGTCGGTGATCGAGATCACGTTCGTCGGCACGAACGCGGACACGTCGCCCGCCTGGGTTTCAATGACCGGCAGGGCGGTCAGCGAGCCGGTCTTGCCTTTCACGGCGCCCTTGGTGAACTTCTCGACGTAGTCCTCGTTGACCCGCGCGGCGCGCTCAAGCAGGCGCGAGTGCAGGTAGAACACGTCGCCGGGGTACGCTTCGCGGCCCGGGGGGCGGCGCAGCAGCAGCGACACCTGGCGGTAGGCCCACGCCTGCTTGGTCAGGTCGTCGTAGATGATGAGGGCATCCTGGCCGCGGTCGCGGAAGTACTCGCCCATCGTGCAGCCCGAGTACGGCGCGATGTACTGCATCGCGGCGGAATCGGAGGCGGCAGCCGCGACGATGATGGTATAGGCCATTGCGCCATGTTCTTCGAGCTTGCGCACCACGTTGGCGATAGTCGAGGCCTTTTGCCCGATCGCCACATAGATGCAGAACAGGTCCTTGCCTTTCTGGTTGATGATCGTGTCCACCGCCACCGCGGTCTTGCCGGTCTGGCGGTCGCCGATGATCAGCTCGCGCTGGCCGCGTCCGATTGG
>DASUDU010000117.1:0-2468 GCA_036275435.1 Usitatibacteraceae bacterium
GTCCTGGCTCAGTGCGATCAGCCAGTCGATCACCGCCATGGCGCGCTTCTGGTACGACTGAACCGCCACGCCCAGCCCTTCGTAGCCATCGAGGCGCTTGTCGAGGTAGAGCGCCGCCAGCAGCTCGAGCGACAACTCCAGGCGCTCGGTTTCCTCGGCATCGAGCGTCACGCCGATGCCGCCGGCGGCAGCCTGCTCGACGAGCGCACGCAGTTTGGGCAGCATCTCGCCCATCACGCGCGCCTTGTTGGCCAGGTCGTAGCGCGGGTGCAGCGCGGACAGCTTGATCGAAATGCCCGGCGCGCTGAACACATCGTGCCCGGGCTCGACGTAGCGCGCGATCGCGGCGATGGCGTCGCGATAGGCGGTGAAGTAGCGCTCGGCATCCTCGGCCGTCATCGCCGCCTCGCCGAGCATGTCGAACGAGTGCCGGTAGGCCAGCTGGTCGCCGTCGCGCGTGCGCCTCAACGCCTCCTCGATGTCGCGGCCCATGACGAACTGCTCGGCCATCAGCTTCATGCCCTGCTTGAGCGCCGTGCGCACGATCGGTTCGCCGACGCGGCCGGCCAGGCGCGTCAGCCAGCCACCGACGTCGGCAATGCCTTCCACGGTCGGCGCCACCAGTTTGCCGGTGAGCATCATGCCCCAGGTTCCGGCGTTGACCAGCAGCGAATCCGAGGCGCCGAGGTGCTTTTTCCAGTCGCCCTGGGAGAACTTGTCCTTGATCAGCTTGTCCGCGGTTGCCGCATCGGGGATTCGCAGCAAGGCTTCGGCCACGCACATGAGCAGCACGCCCTCCTGCGTGGACAGATCGTATTGGGTGAGGAACGACTGCATGCCGGCGTTTTCGCGCTGCTTCGCGCGCACCGCGGCAACCAGTGCACGCGCCGTGTTGTTGACCGCGCCGTTGATCGACGGCGGCAGCTGCGCCCCCGGCATGACGGAATCGATGATGCGCGCCTCATCGGCGAGGAAGGCCGCGCGCAGGGGCTCGAAGGACGGGAGCATGGGGCATCCGAAGGGTGTGGGAGCGGCATTATCGCAAAAGCCGTTTCTGCGTCCCTGTGCGCTGCGCAAACTGAAAAACTCCAGATCCGGCGCGGCGTATGGGGCAAAAATGCCCGGAAACGCCCGCCAGTCAAGGGCTTTTCATTTCTGGCACTTCGAAAAAACCTACTACACGGGCGAATGATCCGCCGGCGGCCAACCGCTTTCGGCCGGCATCAGCCCGCAGCGGCCTTCTCCTGCGCCGCGACCTCGGCGTGCACCTGGGCCATGTCGACCTCCAGCGCCCGTTGCACCACCTGTTCGAAGGCCGACTTGGGCAGCATGCCGGCCTGGCTGAAGATGATGACCTTTTCGCGGAACACCATCAGCGTCGGGATGGAGCGGATGTTGAATGCGGCCGCCAGTTCCTGCTGTTCCTCGGTGTTGAGCTTGGCGAAGACCACGTTCGGGTACTGCTCGGAGACCGCCTCGAAGGTCGGCGCGAACATGCGGCAGGGGCCGCACCACGGCGCCCAGAAATCGACGATGACGGTGTCGTTGTTTTCGATCGTCGAATTGAAGTTTTCCTGCGTCAGTTCGAGGGTGGCCATGCGCGTGCTTTCGAGAATGGATGGATCGGTCAGTCGGGCATCGCCCGGCCAGCTTACCGCAAAGATGGCGGCGGGTTCTTCCTATTCAAGCAGCGAACGCAGCATCCAGGCGTTCTTTTCGGAAATCTGCATGCGTTGCGTGAGCAGGTCTGCGGTCGGTTCGTCGCCGGCCTTGTCGACCAATGGAAACAGCTTCCTCGCGGTGCGCACCACCGCCTCCTGCCCGCCGACCAGCAGACGGATCATGTCCTTGGCCTCGGGCACGCCGCGCGGCTCGGCGATCGAGGTCAGCTTGGCGTACTCGCGATAGGTTCCCGGCGCGGGGTAGCCCAGCGCGCGGATGCGCTCGGCGATCAGGTCCACGGCCAGCGCCAGCTCGTTGTACTGCGCCTCGAACATCAGGTGCAGCGTCTGAAACATCGGGCCCTTGACGTTCCAGTGAAAGTTGTGGGTCATGAGGTAGAGCGTGTAGCTGTCGGCGAGCAGGTGCGACAGGCCGGCGGCGATCGCCGCGCGGTCCTTTTCGGCAATGCCGAGGTCAATGCGGGGTTTTTGCGTCTTGGCCATGTTGTACTCCGGAAGGATCGGGAAATCGCAATGCAATCAGTTTGCCGCGCATCGGCAGCGCCGGCCAATGAATCCTTTGCATCGGGCCGATAGGCCGCGCCAATCGGTTCACGGCGCGAGCGATCCCATCTGCCCGGTGTGGTAGGCGCGTTCGGCAAAACGCACCTGCTCGAGGGAGTTCATCACGAACGGGCCGTGGAACAGCAGCGGGCCTTCGGCCGGAGCGCCGCCGAGCAGCATCGCCTCGGCCGGCGCGCCGGAAGCGTTGGCCAGCACGATGTCGCCCGGTATGTCCGCGGCCAC
>DASUDU010000118.1:0-3200 GCA_036275435.1 Usitatibacteraceae bacterium
AGACCGTGCGTCCGGCTCATCGCGCGCCGCTAGAGCGTGCGGATAAGCCCCATCCGGTTGGCCTCGAAAACCGCCTCGCCGCGCGAATGCACCGCAAGCTTGCGATAGATTTTCTTGACATGGCTGGTCACCGTGTGGGGCGAGATGCCCATCAGTTTACCCATCTCGGGGTAGTTGAAGCCCTTCGAGGCCAGCAGCAGGATTTCCTTCTCGCGCTCGGACAGCGACACGCCGCTGCTTTCGGCCGGCGCGGCGGCTCCCCCGCCGGGGTTTTCCGGCTGGAAGCGCTTGAGCAGGCGCCGCGCGATGATCGGGCTGATCGGGCTGCCCCCGGCGATGAGTTCGCGGATGCCGTCGAGAAAGTTCTCCTGCGAGGCGTCCTTGAGCAGGTAGCCGGCCGCACCGGCCTCGATCGAGGCCAGCACGTGTTCCTCGTCGCCGAACACGGTGACAACCATGCTTTCGCACTTGGGAAGCGTCTGGCTGGCGTGGCGGATCACCTCGATGCCGGAATAGTCCGGCAGGCCGAGGTCGACCAGCAGCACGTCGGGTTTCTTGCCGTCGAGCATGGCCACGCCTTCGGTAGCCGTGCCGACGCTGGCCACCACCTCGAAAGCCGGATCGGTGGCAAGCATCTGCGCGTAGCGTTTCCTGAAGGCGGCGTCGTCCTCGACAATGAGTACCCGGGTCATGGGCAGCATCTTACCGGTCCCGGACGCCTGTTGATGTCCCGCTCTTGAGGGATGTGTGCGGTTTGCCACTGGCGGGCCGTGTTGGCGCGGTGTAGGCTTTGCGATGGCAGTGCGCGGTCATCAGCCTCAGGAATGCCGCGGTTTTCGCCAGAGCACATCATGGCTAAACCCTAGTTCTGGCGGGCGTTTCCGGGCGTTTCGGGCTGGAATGCCGCGTCTATCAACGACTTTTGGTTTGCGGTCTTGTTCGCCGCGCGCCGCGGAGCAGGGTATGCGTTCAGCGATTCAAGCAGTGTTTCATGCCGGTTTGGTCGCCGTCGGTTTTTTCGGCGCAGTAGCATCGGCGGCGATCTGCCAATTCAACCAGACGTCCGGCGCCTGGAACGCCCCGGCCAACTGGAACAACTGTTCCGGCGGCAATGGCGCCCCTGCGGGCACGCCCGGCCCGGCGGACCGTGCCGAAATCACCGGCGCGACCGCGATCCTGCCGACCGGAACGTTTTCCGTCGGCGATTTGTACCTGGGCAACGCGACTATCCAGGGCGCGGGCATCGGCGCGACAACGCTCAATGTTGTGGCGGCCGGAACCATCGCCTGGGGCAGTGGCTTCTACATCTTCAATGGTCTGACTGTAAACCTCGCCAGCACGGGGGCGATCCCGGCGGCCAACGGCCCGCTGAGCGTCACCAATGCCGTGTTGCGTCTTGTAGGACCCTCCACCCACCTGCTTGCCGACTCGATCACCATCACCGGTGCGGCGGCAAAGATGCGCAACGAAGGAATCTTCACCCCATCGAATTCGCTGTCGATACAGTCGGGGGCGCTGTTCGAAAATGCCCCCGGCGCCGCGTTCACGCCACTGACCGTATTTACCATCAACGCTGTCACCGGCGCTTTTCTCAATCAGGCAGATCTGAACCTTCCTTCCGGCATCACGGTGAGCTTGAGCGGTGCGAACAACTTCACCATGTCCGGACCCTCGGCGCGCCTGGTCGGCAGCGGGACGCTCTCGGCCACGGGCCAGGTTTTGACCTTGTCCGCGGGAGTGGTCGATGGTTCGCCCACGTTCAACGTCGGCACCCTGCTCAACAACGGCGCAACGCTGCGCCCCGGCGGCCCGGGCGGCATGATCGGCACCATCACCGTCATCGGCAATTACCAGCAGGTCAAGGTCAGCGCGGTGCAGGAAGGCAAGATGGAGTTTGACCTGGCCGGCATCGGCAACACGGACCTGCTCAACGTCAGCGGCGCCGTGACGCTGGGCGGCAGCCTCGGGCGCGGCGCGGTCGGCAGCTTTTCTCCCACGGTCGGCACAGTGCTCGATGTGGTCAATGCCGGATCGATCACCGGCAGTTTCGACGGCGGCAGCGAACTGATCGTCTTCGACGCCCCGCGCCGCTACGTCGAGGTGATCAGCGCGACCAAGGTTTCGCTGCGCGCCAATGAAACGGTTTGGGTGATCGGCGATGCCGGCGATGCCGCCAGTGGTGCGCCGACCCTGCGCGCGGCGCTCACCGCGTTCAATGCCGAATCCGGAACCGGTTGCGCCAATGCCCCGTACGCGATGCACTTCCTGCTGCCGATGGGCGCATCGACGATTGCGCCGGCCTCGCCGCTGCCGGCGATCAGTGGTTGCAGCAACCTGCTCATCGACGGCACGACGCAGGCCGGCTACGCGGCCAATTCCTCGATTCCCGACTGGAACGCCGCCGTGCCGCTCGAACTCGATGGGGTCTCCTGCTCCATCTGTTCCGGGCTCAACCCCGTCGCGACCGGCGCGGTTATTCGCGGGATCCGCTTCAAGAACTGGGATCGCGGCATCAATATCAGCGCCACGGCGCACAACGTGGTCGTTCAAGGCAACGAGTTCCTCAACAACAATGAGGGCATCGCCCACCTCGGCTCGGAAGGAGTCCTGATCGGCGGATCGGGGTTGTCCAATCGCAACCTGATCGGCAGCAGCAGCAGCCACGGAATCCTCAGTGCGGCGCCCTCTGGCCCGCCGGTTTTCATCCGCAACAACGCCATCGGCGTCGGCCCCTCGCAAAGCCCGTTGTTCAACGACATCGGCATCAAGGTCATCAGCGGCGCGAACCACCAGATTGTGGATAACGTGATCGGGCTCGGCAATATCGGCGTTTTCGTCGACACGTTCTTCGCCTTCAGCGCGCAGTCGGCGGCGAGCGCGGCCCAACGGTTGCCGTCACCCGAGGCTGAGGCGGTTGCGGCAAGCGCCGCTGGGACGACTGGCGCGGCCGGCGGAACCAAGGGCCGGGCCGAGCGCGCGCTGCCGCAAAAGTCCGGACTGCCCGCGCCGGTGCTTGCCACGGGAATTCCGCTGGGCACGCCCGTCTTTTTGGCGACCAACAAAATCTATGGCAATAACATCGGCATCGTCGTGGACCGCGGCGGTCCGGTGCATTACGACGCCAACAACTCGATCTTCGGCAATTCGAATCTGGGCATCGACCTCAATAACGACGATGCCACGGCCAACGACGACCTCAC
>DASUDU010000119.1:0-3298 GCA_036275435.1 Usitatibacteraceae bacterium
TGCGTCGGCTTTCGCAGTTGGCACCGCCCTCGCCGGCGTTACGCCGAACCTGACCGATTCGTCGGGAGCTCCCGTTCGTGACGGCTCCGGCGGCTGCGTGCAAACCAGCGGCATCGAGCACCCGGATTGCGCGCCGAAGAAAGCCGAGCCGGCCAAACCCGCCGCCCCGGCAGCCCCGGCGGCCCCGGCCACCCCCGCCGAGCCGGCCAAGCCTGCAGCACCGGCTGCCCCGGCCGTCGCACCGGCTTCCGTCAAGCAAGCCATTACCATCCAAGCCGAGGCGCTGTTCGATTTCGACAAGTACGTGCTCAAGCCGGAAGGCAAGAAGTCGATCGACGAGGCCATCGCCAAGCTTGCCAAGGTTGACGTCGAGATGATCATCGCCACCGGACACACCGACTCCATCGGCACCGACAAGTACAACCAGCGCCTGTCGGAGCGCCGCGCCAACACGGTCAAGGAATACATGGTGTCGAAGGGCCAGGCAGCGGCCAAGATCACCACCTTGGGCAAGGGCGAGACCCAGCCGGTCGCGACCAACAAGACCAAGGAAGGCCGCGCCAAAAACCGCCGCGTCGACATCGAATTCAAGGGCGTGACGCAGAAGTAAACACGCTGTTGCCTTGAAAAGCCCCGCAACCGCGGGGCTTTTTTGTTTGGAACTTCCGGAACCCGATGGCCAAACTGATCGTTCCGCGCTGGATCATCCCGGTCGAGCCCTCCGGCGTGGTGCTGCGCGACCATGCGCTGGTGACAGAGGGGACGCGCATCGCGGCGGTGATGCCGCTGGCCAGTGCGCTCGCGGCCTACCCGGCTGCGCAACGGCTGGAGCTACCGCGCCACATTCTCATTCCCGGATTGGTCAACCTGCACACGCACGCCGCGATGACGCTCATGCGCGGCCTGGCAGACGACACGCCGCTGATGCCCTGGCTCGAAGAACACATCTGGCCGGCCGAGGCCAAGCACCTGTCGGAGGCCTATGTCCATGACGGCACGCTGTTTTCCTGCGCGGAGATGATCCGTTCGGGAACCACCTGCTTTGCCGACATGTACTTCTATCACCTGGCCGCGGCACAAGCGGCGGCAAGCGCCGGGATGCGTGCCGCCTTGGGCGCGGCGATCATCGAGTTCCCCACCCCATACGCAAGCGACGCCGCCGGCTACATCGACCGGGCGCTATCTTCGCGCGATGAACTCGCCGCCAGTTCACGACTGAAGCTGATGCTGGCACCGCACGCCCCGTACACCGTGGCCGACGAGACGTTCCGCCGCGTGGCCACCATCGCCGCGGAAGCCGATTACCCGGTGATGGTGCACTTGCAGGAAACCCAGGACGAGGTCACCCGCGCGGTCCACCAATACGGCATGCGGCCGATCGAGCGCCTCGAGCGACTGGGCATGCTCACGCCGAACCTGGTCGCCGTGCACTGCGTGCATGTGTTGCCCGAGGAAATCGCCATGCTGGCCAATGCCGGCGTCCATGTCGCGCACTGCCCGGTCTCCAACCTGAAGCTGGCCAGCGGCATTGCACCGGTCGCGGCAATGCTGGAAGCGGGTGTCAACGTCGGCATCGGCACCGACGGCGCGGCGAGCAACAACCGGCTCGACATCATCGGCGAGGCGCGGCTGGCCGGCCTTCTGCAAAAAGGCACCTCGGGCAATGCAGCCGCGCTGCCCGCGCACCAAGTCCTGCATATGGCGACCCTCGGCGGCGCGAAGGCGCTGGGGTGGGACGACGAAATCGGTTCGCTGGTCGCCGGCAAGAGCGCCGACATGACCGCCATCGACTTGTCCGCGCTCGAAACCCGGCCGGTCTATGATCCGGTTTCGCACCTGTTCAATGCCGCAGGCCGGGAACAGGTCAGCCATGTCTGGGTCGAAGGCAGGATGCTGCTGGAGAACCGACGCCTGACCACCCTGGACGAGGCCGAACTGGCCGCCAACGCCGAAGTCTGGCAGAACCGATTTGCCGAGCACCCCTTATGAACGCCTCAACCCTGAATGCCGACCCGGAAGAACTGGCCAAGTTCGGCGCACTGGCGTCGCGCTGGTGGGATCCGAACAGCGAATTCAAGCCCCTGCACGCAATCAATCCGCTGCGGCTCGACCTGATCGAGCGCACCGCCGGCTTGCGCGGCAAACAGGTCGTGGACATCGGCTGCGGGGGTGGAATCCTGGCCGAGAGCATGGCCGCCAGGGGCGCGTTGGTGACTGGCATTGACCTGTCGGAGAAACCGCTGGCGGTGGCCCGGCTGCACCTGCATGAATCCGGGCAGAAGGTCGATTACCGGCTGGTCAGCGCCGAACAGCTGGCCGAGGAATCACCGGCCGGATTCGACGTCGTCACGTGCATGGAGATGCTCGAGCACGTTCCCGACCCGGCGTCCACCGTGGCCGCCTGCGCAAAACTGGTCCGGCCCGGCGGGACGGTGTTTTTTTCAACGATCAACCGCAACCCGAAATCGTTCCTGCTGGCCATCGTCGGCGCCGAGTATGTGCTCAAGCTGCTGCCGCGCGGGACGCACGAATACCGTCGCTTCATCACCCCGGCGGAACTGACCGCCATGGTGCGCGCTGCCGGCCTGTTGCCCGACAGCCTCACCGGCATGACCTACAATCCGCTGACCCAACGCTATGCGCTGGGGCGCGACGTCGATGTCAACTACATCGCGATCGCCCATCGTCCTGCCTGATCATGCAAGCCTCTCGCCGCAAGTTCCTGCAGTCCGGTCCGGCTCTGGCCCTGCTGCCGTTTCCGGCCCTCGCGACCAGGACCACGGGCGGGCGCGTCGCCGTTCTGGTCTACCTCAAGGGTGGCAACGACGGCTACAACACCTTCGTGCCGCTCGACAACGCCCGCTACCGCGAATTGCGCCCGACACTGGCGATCCGGCGCGAGCAAACCCTGCATTTCTCCGACACCCACGGCTTCAATGCCGCGCTCAAGCCCCTGCTTCCCGCCTGGCAGTCCCGTGAGTTGTTGCTGGTGCAAGGCATCGGGCAGGAAGAAGTCACCAACCAGCACTACCGCGACCTGGAAATGCAGTACACCGGCGCATCGCCCGCCGAATACCTGGCCGAGGGCTGGATCACCCGCGCGCTCGGCGCTGCCCGGCAGGATTCCGGGCTGGGCGGCATCGCCTTCGGCGACCTCGACATCCGGGTTTCGGATCCGATGGGGCCGTTCCGCGGCGAACGCATTCCCGCGCTCAACGTCGTGCACCCATCCGAATGGCTGACGCGGCGGCAGTTGACCGGCACGCAACACGCGCTCAACGCGCCGGCACGGCAGCTG
>DASUDU010000120.1:0-3255 GCA_036275435.1 Usitatibacteraceae bacterium
GGCCCACTCGGCGCGCGTTTCGGGCGATTCGACCGCGGCCAGCGCGTTGGCCACGCGGCGGCGCACCGCCTCGATGTCGGCCTCGTTGCCCTTGGCGTACTTTTCGAGCAGCACTTCGCGCGAAATCGATTGTTCGGGCAAGGTCGCGGCGGTGGCGGCGATTGGGGTTGCAGTTTGGGACACGGCAGTTTGCGATTGGGAGAGATCGGCGGTGTCGGACATTGTCGTTTAGTTGTGTTTGTAATGGAAAGGTGAAGAGGCGGTATTCGCGGATTCGCACTATATCTTGAGTTCGCCCAGCGCAAAAGCCCAATATGTTGTAGCCGGATTTTTTGCGGTAGATCAATTTTTGCGGCCTGCTGCCGACCCTGCCGCCACACCCCCCCATGCGATAATCGCGCGGCGTTTGCGCTGCGGCCAACGGCCAGGCCTTCGCGAACCTCCAACCAGGCCCCGCATGCGCCTTTTCCGCCTCTTTCACATCGTCTCCGTCGTCATCCGCCACGGGCTCGACGAGTTCCTGCCGAGCGGCTTCGTCAAGAGCGCGCTCGGCATCGTGTTCTTCTGGCGTTCGTTCACGGAATCGCGCGGCCTGCGCCTGAAGCGCGCGCTGGAGTCCCTCGGCCCGATCTTCGTCAAGTTCGGCCAACTGCTGTCCACGCGCCCCGACCTGATCCCGGCCGACATCGCCCACGAGCTTTCCGCGCTGCAGGATGCGGTGGCGCCGTTCGGCGAGGCCGACGTGCGCGCGCTGGTCGATCGCGTCTACCGCGAGGCTGGCAAGGGCGGCATGGCCGAGGTGTTCAGCGCCTTCGACGTCACGCCCGTGGCCTCGGCCTCGGTCGCGCAGGTGCACTTCGCGACGCTGGCCTCGGGCAAGCTGGCCGGCCGCGAGGTGGCGGTGAAGCTGGTGCGCCCGGGCATCGAGAAAGTCATCGGCCACGACGTGGCGCTGCTATACGTCGCCGCCGATCTGATCGAGGCGCTGTTCCCCGACGGCAAGCGCCTGCGGCCCCGCGAGGTGATCGCCGAATTCGACAAGACCGTGCACGACGAGCTCGACATGGTGCGCGAGGCGGCCAACGGCGCGGCCCTGAAGCGCCACTTCGCCGACGGCACGCTGCTTTATGTGCCCGAGGTGTACTTCGATTACACGCTGCGCGAAGTGCTGGTGATGGAGCGCATGGATTTCATCCCGGTCAACGACACGGCGGCGCTGCAGGCCAACGGCATCGACCTGGCGCGGCTGGCGGCCGACGGCGTGAAGATCTTTTTCACGCAGGTGTTCCGCGACGGCTTTTTCCACGCCGACATGCACCCGGGCAACATCTTCGTGCTCAAGAACGGCGTCTACTCGGGTGTCGATTTCGGCATCATGGGCACGCTCACCGACGCGGACAAGAATTACCTGGCGCGCAATTTCGCGGCGTTTTTCGAGCGCGACTACAAGGGCGTGGCGATCGCCCACATCGAGGCCGGCTGGGTGCCCAAGGACACCCGCGTCGACGAGTTCGAGGCGGCGATCCGCTCGGTTTGCGAGCCGATCTTCGACAAGCCGCTCGATGAAATCTACTTCGGCGCGATCCTGTTCCGCCTGTTCGAGGTCTCGCGCCGCTTCAAGATGCAGATCCAGCCGCAGCTGGTGCTGCTGCAAAAAACCCTGCTGCAGATCGAGGGCCTGGGCCGCCAGCTCTACCCGAAGCTCGACCTCAGGCCCGTGGCGCAACCGATCCTGAAGCGCTGGATGGATGAGCAGGTCGGCGTGCGCGGCGTGCTCCGGCAACTCCGGCACGAGGCGCCGCAGTGGGCCTCGATCGTGCCGCAGCTGCCGCGCCTGTTGCATCGGGCGATCGAGCAGAATCCGGCCGAGCGCCTCAAGGGCATCGAGGAGGCCATCGCCCGCGTCGAGGCGGTACAGCGCGTGCAGACCGCAGTACTGCTGGTCGTCGCCCTGCTCGCCGCGGGCGTCGTCGGTCTGTACATTTACCTGTTGTTCGTCTATTGATCCGGAGCCCCAGCCATGCTCGTGACCTTTGTCCTCATCTACCTCGCGGTGTCGATCGGCATCGGCCTGTACGCCTCCAAGTTCGTGTCCAGCTCCAAGGACTACCTGGTCGCCGGGCGCAGCCTGCCGCTGTACGTCAACGTCGCCACCGTGTTCGCCACCTGGTTCGGCGCGGAGACGGTGCTTTCGGTATCGGCGACCTTCGCCAAGGACGGCCTGGGCGGCATTCCGGCCGACCCGTTCGGCGCGACCTTCTGCCTGGTGTTCGTCGCGCTGTTCTTTGCCAAGGCGTTCTACCGCTTCGACCTGCTGACCATCGGCGATTTCTACAAGAAGCGCTACGGCCGCGGCGTGGAGGTGCTGACCAGCCTGGCGGTGACCTTGTCGTACCTGGGCTGGACCTCGGCGCAGCTGACCGCGCTGGGCATCGTCTTCAATTCGCTCTCCGGCGGCGCGATCAGCCTGTCGACCGGCATCCTGATGGGCGCCGCGGTGGTGCTGGTCTATACCACCTACGGCGGCATGTGGTCGGTGGCGCTGACCGACCTGTTCCAGTCGGTGGTGATCATCATCGGCCTGTTCGTCATCGCCTGGATGGTCGCGGACAAGGTCGGCGGCGTCGGGAAGGTGGTGGCGCATGCTTCCGAGGCCGGCAAGTTCCAGTTCTGGCCGACCGGCGGCTCGAAGGAGTGGCTGGCCTTTGTCGCGGCCTGGATGACGGTGGCGATTGGCTCGATCCCGCAGCAGGACGTGTTCCAGCGCGTCACCTCGGCCAAGGATGAACAGACCGCCGTGCGCGGCTCGCTGATCGGCGGCGGGTTGTACTTTTGCGTGGCCTTCGTGCCGATTTTCCTCGCCTACGCCGCGCTGATGCTCGACCCGGAGGTGTCCGGCAAGCTGATCAACGAAGGCGGGCGCGAAGTGCAGCTGATCCTGCCCAATTTCGTGCTCAACCACATGCCGGTGTTCGCGCAGGTGATGTTCTTCGGCGCGCTGCTCTCGGCCATCCTGTCGACCGCCTCGGGCGCGCTGCTCGCCCCCACGGCGCTGTTCACCGAAAACGTGATCCGCCCCTTGTTCGGCCAGCAGATGTCGGACAAGCGCTTCCTGCTGTTGCTGCGCATCACGCTGGTCGGCTTCACCGCCGGGGTGCTGATGTTCGCGCTCAACAACACCAGCACCATGTACGAGATGGTGCAGAACGCCTACAAGGTCACCCTGGTCGGCGCGTTCGTGCCGCTGGCCGCCGG
>DASUDU010000121.1:0-2867 GCA_036275435.1 Usitatibacteraceae bacterium
GGCACGCCGGTGACGATCGACAGGTTGTTCGGATTGGTGAACGAGGGCACCACGCAATCGGCCAGGTAGCTGGCGCCGGTTTCGCGCATGCGCCGGAAGAACGGCGCGACCCCGGCGGCGATCGCGGCGTCGATGTAGGCCGGCTCGGAGCCGTCGATGCAGACGACGACCAGCGGTGTGGTGGGTGCGGCATAGCGCCGCCCGTTGACGGTGAGTGGACTCATGCGGGTTCCTGGGTGGGTTCGGACAGCGGCGCACCAAGCGCCCGGTGGATGCGGTTGCGGCTCAGGCGGGCGTGCTCGCGCAGTGCCTTGCCGGCCTTCTCGGCGTTGCCCTTTTCGATCGCCGTGACGATGGCGCGGTGTTCCTCGTTGGACACCGGCAGGCCGCCGCCGTCGGCCAGGCCGCGCAGGCGAAACAGGTGCAGCTCGCGGATCAGGCGGCGGTAAATCGCGATCAGCATGGCGTTGCCGGTCAGCTCGACCAGCCGGTCGTGGAACTTGAGGTTGAGCGGATGGTAGCGATCGGCCTTTTTCGCACGCGTCGCCTTGTCCATTTCATCGAGCAGCGCGTGCAGTTCCTTGCGCTCGGCATCGCCGATCCGCCCGGCGAGCTTGCGGCCGACCAGTTCCTCGAGCGCCTCGCGCACGTCATAGATGGCGTCGGCCTCGGCAACGCTGATCTCGCGGACGAACACGCCGCGGTTCTTTTCCATGCGCACCAGCCCGGATTCCTCGAGCGCGCGGCAGGCTTCGCGGATCGGGCCGCGGCTCACGCCGAGGCGCAGCGCCAGCGCCGATTCGTTCAGGCGCGCGCCCACCGCCAGCTCGCCGGTCAGGATCATGCGCTCGAGTTCGCGCTGCAGCAGCATCGGCAGCGAGCGCGATTGCAGGATTTCGAGGTGGCTCAGCGGCGCAGCGCCGGGCCGCGAGCCGGAATCGCGGGCATTCATGGACGCCATTAGACGCCCGGTGATTGTAAACTGTCAACAGTTGACAATTTGCGGAGTTCGCGATTAGAGTCAGCACACCCCGCTTCATCACCGAGGCGGCACGCCGCGGTTGTCACGCCGCGGTCATGTCGCGGTGATGGAATCCGTTCCGCCACCCAACCGAGGGAGAACCCACGATGCATGCCCTGAAACGCGTCGCCATTGCCATCGCCGCGATGGCCTTTGCCGTTCCCGCATTCGCGCAGAAAACCCAGCTGCTGGTCTACACGGCGCTGGAAACCGACCAGCTCAAGGCCTACGAGCAGGGCTTCTACAAGGAAGTGAACGATGTCGAGATCAAGTGGGTCCGCGATTCCACCGGCGTGATCACCGCGAAGTTGCTCGCGGAGAAAGCCAACCCGCAGGCCGACGTGGTGATGGGCGTTGCCGCCTCCTCGCTGGCGCTGCTCGACTCCAACGGCATGCTGCACCCGTACGCCCCGGCCAACCTCGCCGCGATCACCGCCAAGTACCGCGACAAGAAGAACCCGCCGGCGTGGTGGGGCATGGACGTGTGGGGCGCGACGGTGTGCTTCAACACGGTCGAGGCGGCGAAGAAGAACATCCCGAAACCCGAAACCTGGCAGGACCTGACCAAGCCGGTCTACAAGGGACAGGTGGTGATGCCCAATCCGGCCTCCTCCGGGACCGGCTACTTCGATGTCGTCGCCTGGCTCACGCTGTGGGGCGAAAAGGGCGGCTGGGAGTACATGGACAAGCTGCACGAGAACATCGCGCAGTACACGCACTCCGGATCGAAGCCGTGCACCATGGCCGGCGCCGGTGAGTACGTCGCCGGGATTTCCTTCGAGTACCGCGCCAACAGCAACAAGGCCAAGGGCGCGCCGATCGACCTGGTGTTCCCCAAGGAAGGCCTGGGCTGGGACCTCGAGTCGTTCGCCATCCACAAGGGCACCAAGAAGCTCGATGCGGCCAAGAAGCTTGCCGACTGGGCTTCGTCGAAGAACGCGATGATGCTCTACGGCAAGAACTTCGCCATCACCGCCATGCCCGGCGTGGCCGAGCCGTTGCCCAACGTGCCGAAGGACTACGAGTCGCGGCTGGTCAACGTCGATTTCGCGTGGGCGGCCAACAACCGCGAGAAGATCCTCGCCGAATGGACCAAGCGCTACGACAGCAAGTCCGAACCGAAGAAATGATGCCGGCCAGCACCGCCGGCAGCAGCACGCCGGCGCTGTCGATCACCGGCATCGGCAAGGCATTCGGCGCGTTCCAGGCGCTATCCGACATCGAACTCACCGTTCCCAGCGGTGAGTTCGTTTGTTTTCTGGGGCCCTCCGGCTGCGGCAAGACCACCCTGCTGCGCATCATCGCCGGCCTCGAGGTGCAGGACACGGGCAGCATCCGCCAGGGCGGGCGCGACGTCTCCAACCTGCCGCCGGCAATGCGCGACTACGGCATCGTCTTCCAGTCGTACGCGCTGTTTCCGAACCTGACCATTTTCAACAACGTCGCCTATGGGCTGGTCAACCGCGGCAGGCGCCGCGCCGAGGTCAAGGGCCGCGTCGAGGAATTGCTGGCGCTGGTCGGCCTGCCCGACAGCGGCCGCAAGTTTCCCGGCCAGCTCTCCGGCGGCCAGCAGCAGCGCGTCGCGCTGGCGCGCGCGCTGGCCACCTCGCCGGGGCTGTTGCTGCTCGACGAGCCGCTGTCGGCGCTCGACGCGCTGGAGCGGGTGCGCCTGCGCCAGGAAATCCGCGCGCTGCAGCAGCGGCTAGGCATCACCACCATCATGGTCACCCACGACCAGGAAGAAGCGCTGTCGATGGCCGACCGCATCGTGGTGATGAACAAGGGGCGCATCGAGCAGGTCGGCACGCCGCTGGAAATCTACCGCGACCCGCAGACCACCTTCGTC
>DASUDU010000122.1:0-4755 GCA_036275435.1 Usitatibacteraceae bacterium
CGCAGTCGGTGCGGCGTTGGATCGCGCCTTTGCCGACCCCGCGGTCCAGGCGGTGGCGATCACCGGCGGCAACGGCCTGTTCACCGGCGGGGCCGACATTCGCGAATTCGGGCAACCGGCCGCGCAGCGCAAACCGACCCTGCACGAACTGATTGCGCGCATCGACGCCGCGCCCAAGCCGGTGATCGCCGCGATCAACGGCATCTCCATGGGAGGCGGCACGGAAATTTCGTTGGCCTGCCAGTACCGGGTCGCTGCGGCCCAGGCCCGCATCGGCCTGCCGGAGGTCAAGATCGGCATCATTCCGGGAGCCGGCGGAACGCAGCGTCTGACGCGCGCTGCCGGAGGCCAATACCTGGCGCTGGCCCTGGAAATGATCGTTTCCGGCGAGCCGCAACCGGCCACGCGCCTGAAGGAGGCGGGCGTGGTGGACCGCGTCATCGACGGCGATTTCCTCGCCGGCGTGGCGCGCTTCGCGCGCGAGATCGCCGGGCGAACCCATCACCCGCGGCTCGCCGATCGGACCATCGCACTCGAGGATGCCGATGGCTTCTTTGCCCGCGCGCGCGCCGATGTGAACAAGCGCTTTCCGCGCCTGACGGCCCGGGGACGGGCCGTCGATGCCATCGAGGCGGCGGTGCGCAGGCCCTTTGCCGAGGGCTTGCAGTTCGAGTACGACACCTTCATGGCGTTGCTGGAAACCACCGAATCGCATGCGCTGCGCCACGCCTTCTTCGCCGAACGCACCGCCACGCACATTGCCGACCTGCCGAAGTCGGTTGCGCCCAGGAAGATCGAGCGCGTCGCCGTGATCGGCGCGGGCACCATGGGCTGTGGCATTGCGCTGGCCTTCCTTGGGGCAGGCTTTGCCGTGGCGCTGATCGAAACCTCCGCCGAGGCGTTGCAGCGCGGGCTGGCCACGATCACCGGCGTGCTCGACGGCCAGGTCGGCAAGGGACGCATCGATGCCGCGACGCGCGACACGACCCTGGCGCGCCTGACGCCGTCGCTGTCGCTGCCGCAAATCGGCAATGCCGACCTGATCATCGAAGCGGTGTTCGAGGAGCTGGCCGTCAAGCGCTCGGTGTTTGAAGCACTCGACCGTTTCGCCAGACCCGGCGCGATCCTTGCCACCAACACCTCGACGCTCGATGTCGACGCCATCGCCGCGTTTACGCGACGCCCGGCCGACGTGCTGGGCCTGCACTTTTTCAGCCCGGCGCACGTCATGCGCCTGCTCGAAGTCGTGCGCGGCAAGGCCACCGCGCCCGAGGTGCTGGCTACCGCGATGGGCCTGGCAAAAAAGATCGGCAAGACCGCGGTGGTTTCGCGCGTGTGCGATGGCTTCATCGGCAACCGCATGCTCGAGCAATACCTGCGCCAGGCCATGTTCCTGGTCGATGAAGGCGCGGCACCCGAGGCGATCGACGCGGCGATCGAGGAGTTCGGCTTCGCCATGGGGCCGTTTCGCATGTCCGACCTGGCTGGCAACGATGTCGGCTGGCTGATCCGCAAGCGCCGCTATGCCGAATCGCCGTCGATCGCGTATTCGCGCGTCGCCGACCGCATTTGCGAGGCGGGCCGCTTCGGCCAGAAGACCGGCAAGGGCTGGTACGACTATCCGAAGGGGGAACGCCGCGGCGTGCATTCGCCCGAGGCTGCCGCGATCATCGCAGCCTGGCGCGTCGAGTGCGGGGCCGCGCCGCGCGCCATCGCCGCGCGCGAGATCGTCGAACGTCTGGTCTATGCGCTGGTCAACGAGGGCGCGCGGATTCTCGAAGAAGGCATCGCGCAGCGCGCCTCCGACATCGATGTGATCTACCTCACGGGCTACGGTTTTCCGGCATTTCGCGGCGGGCCGATGTTTCATGCCGACAGCGTCGGTCTGGCCGGGGTCGTGCAGGCGATGAACGGCTTTGCTGCTCTTGCCCACGGCGACGCCGGGTTCTGGAAGCCGGCACCGCTGCTGCAGCAACTGGCCAGCCAGGGCGCGACCTTCAACCGCCCATGAGCAAGATCGTTTCGCGCCGCGACCTGGAGTTCCTGGTCTACGATTGGCTCGATGCCGAATCGTTGTGCGCGCGCGGCCGCTACGCAGAGCATTCGCGGGAAACCTTCGATGCGATCCTCGCCACCAGCGCAGCCATCGCCACCGACCTGTTCGCGCCGCACAACCGCAAGGCCGACCTGAACGAACCGAAGTTCGACGGCGAACGCGTTTCGCTGATTCCCGAGATCAAGCCGGCGCTCGATGCCTTTGCCGGGGCCGGACTGATCGCCGCAGGGTTCGACGACGCGCTGGGCGGCCTGCAATTGCCGACACTGATTGAAAAAGCGTCGATGGCCTGGTTCATGGGCGCCAACGTGGCCACGGCGGCGTACCCGTTCCTGACCATCGGCAACGCCAACCTGATCGTCGCGTACGGCACGCAAGTGCAGGTTGACACCTTTGTGCGACCGATGCTCGCGGGGCGCTTCTTCGGCACCATGTGCCTGTCGGAACCGCAGGCCGGCTCCTCGCTTGCCGACATCCGCACGCGCGCCGTGGCCGGGAGTGACGGAACGTATCGGATCACCGGCAACAAGATGTGGATCTCCGGCGGCGAGCATGACCTTGCCGAGAACATCATTCACCTGGTGCTGGCCAAGATCCCCGCCCCCGACGGCGCGCTGCCTGCCGGCGTCAAGGGCATCTCGCTGTTCATCGTGCCCAAATTCCTGGTGCGCCCCGATGGCTCCCCGGGCGAGCGCAACGACGTCGTCCTCGCCGGGCTGAACCACAAGATGGGTTATCGCGGCACGGTGAACACGCTGCTCAATTTCGGCGAGGGCCGGCACACACCCGGGGGGCAGGCCGGCGCCGTCGGGTATCTGGTCGGCGAGGCCGGCAAGGGACTGGCCTGCATGTTCCACATGATGAATGAGGCGCGCATCGGCGTCGGCCTCGGCGCGACGATGTTGGGCTACACCGGGTACCTGCATGCGCTCGACTACGCGCGCAACCGGCTGCAGGGCCGCGCACCGCAGAACAAGGACCCGGGCGCGCCGCAGGTCCCGATCATCGCGCACGCCGATGTCCGGCGCATGCTCCTGGCGCAAAAAGCGTACGTCGAAGGCGCGCTGGCGCTGAATCTCTATTGCGCCAGGCTGGTCGACGAGCAGCGCACGGCGCCGGAAGAGGCCGCGCGCCGCGAGGCGACGCTGCTGCTGGACATCCTCACGCCGATCGCCAAGAGCTGGCCCTCGCAATGGTGCCTTGCCGCCAACGACCTGGCGATTCAGGTGCATGGCGGCTACGGCTACACGCGCGATTTCCCCGTCGAGCAGTTCTACCGCGACAACCGCCTGAACGCGATCCACGAGGGCACCCACGGCATCCAGGCGCTCGATTTGCTCGGCCGAAAGGTGGCGATGCAGGATGGGGCCGCGTTCAAGCTGCTGGTTTCCCGCATCGAGGCCACCCTGCATGCTTGCGATGAGGACGGCGACCTTACCGAACTGGCCGGCGACGTGTTTGTTCTGCTCGACCATTTGCAGGAAACCACGGCGACCCTGCGCGCTGCGGGCGATCCCGACACGATGCTGGCAAACGCCACCGTGTACCTCGAAGCCTTCGGCCATGTGGTCATCGCCTGGATCTGGATGGAACAGGCCCTGGCGGCCGCGCGCGCGCCGGAGCGCCACAGCGATTTTCATCGCGGCAAGTTCATGGCTTGCCGATACTTCATCCGTCATGAGTTGCCCAAGGTGCGGCCGATGCTGAACCTGCTCGATACGCTGGAGCGCACTACGCTGGACATGCGCGACGAATGGTTCTAAACCCGGTCCCTTGCACCCATGCCCAAGTCCAACGCCACCACCCGCTTTTCCGACCGCGTCGCCGATTACGTCAAGTACCGGCCATCCTATCCGGTCGAGATCCTCGACCTGCTGGCCGATCGCTGCGGGCTCACGCCCGAGAGCGTGATTGCCGACATCGGGTCCGGAACCGGCATTCTGACCAAAATGTTCCTCGACAACGGCAATCCGGTGGTTGGCGTCGAACCGAACGCGGACATGCGCGAGGCGGCCGAGGCGTACCTGTCCGAGTACGCGCGTTTCACCAGCCTCGCGGGCAGCGCGGAGGCGACCCGGCTGCCGCGCCAGGCCATCGATTTCATCGTCGCCGGACAGGCCTTCCACTGGTTCGATCGCGGGAAAACGCGCGACGAGTTCCTGCGCATTGGCAAGGAGGGCGCGTGGGTGGCGCTGATCTGGAACGACCGGCGACTGGATTCAACGCCGTTCCTGCGCGATTACGAAGCATTCCTGCACGAGCACGGCACCGACTACGCCGAAATCAACCACAAGAATGTGCAGGATCCGGCGGTGATCAATGCCTTTTTCGGCAGCGCACCTGCAGAGGCCAGCTTCGACAATGTACAACGCTTCGATTTCGACGGCCTCATGGGCCGCATTGCATCCTCTTCCTACATGCCGGGCCGCGGCGATGCGCGCTTCCCCGCGATGCAACAAGCGGCGCGCGCCTTGTTCGACCGCCACCAGTCGCAAGGGCGCGTGGCGTTCGAGTACGACACGCGGGTGTACTACGGGCAGCCGGCATAAAAGTCCTTTACTGGCGCGGTGTTCCGGGCAATATCGGCCGGAATGCCTCGCCAGTGCTGGAGTTTTTCAGTAACGTCCTGTGAGTCCCAGCGCCACGAAGGGCGGCTCACGGCCGACCAGTTTTTCCAGCAGGATCAGTTCGTCGTCGGT
>DASUDU010000123.1:0-2489 GCA_036275435.1 Usitatibacteraceae bacterium
GCTAGGCTCGCGGCATTTCTCCGGCGATGCCGGCGGCCGTCGGGCCCGGCATCGCGATGGCGCAACCGGCAATTTGTCGAACCCGGAAATGAAAACGGGGCGCGAGGCCCCGTTTTCGCAAAGCGCCCGGCTGCGGCGCCGCCCCTCCAGCCTAGTCGGCGTGGTGGAAGCGATGATCGCAGGACGGGCAGCGCTCGGCCGCTTCGAGCGTCCAGAACACATGGGTCAGCGTCTGCGTGCCATCCGCGTGGTAGCGCGAATAGATCGAGCTGCGGCCGTTCGCGCTCTGGCTCATCAGCTGGCCCCAGCTGTTCGGCTCGTCGGTCACATCGTTGGCATTGCCGCCGGGGTGCGCGGCTTGCACCGCGGCAGCGGCCAGCGCGGCTACCGTCGTCGTGCTGTCCAGATGGGCATAGATCGAATTGAGCATGTCGAAGTCATGCTGGTTCGGCTTGGTCGACAGCGTGCTGCCGGCGTTGGCGCCGGTGTTGGAAAAATAATCCATGCAGCTGTTCTGCGAACTGCCGTCTTCCGATTGATGGCCCAGGCCGAACGTGTGCGCGACTTCCTGGCACATGACATGCAGTTTTTCGTTCGGGTTGTTGTAGGTCGCCGTGGAGAAATAGGTGTCGTTCATCTTCGCGGAGCCCTGCGTGATGTGGCTTCCGGAGATGTTGATCGACGCCAGGCCCAGCCAGCCGTTGTTGCCGTACTTGCCGTTGCACACCTGGGTCGTGCCGGAGACCATCGAACAACGTTTGTTCGAGGTACCCGCGACCACCGTGGTTTGCACCGGCGTGCGGCCGGCGTTCCAGTCTCCCGAAGCCGTCTGGAGGTGCTGCTTCCAGTCCGCTGCCGTGAGGTTGTCGCCAAGCTTCAACGTAAACGGGTTCGCGGTACGAGCCCAGTGGTAGGTGCTCCATGCATGGGTGGCATGGCCAACCGCCGGCACGGCCGCGATCGCGAGCCCGGCCAGGACGGCTGCACCCAAACGTCGAGTTTGTTTCTGAACCATTTGTGATCCTCCACTTACAGTGTTTTGATTGGGTTATGAACTCCCGCTTTGCTGGATTCCCTGATCGCGGGTATATGGCGAAACCTCCGGATTCCCCAACTGGAAATGTCGCCTCGTCTTTATACACCGTGGGTTTCGAATGTGGATCAGTTTTTTTGCCGCAGATCCCGTAATCAGGGGGGCTGCGCGCATCACCTGGGCAATCAGACCGGGCCGCGCGCGGCGCGCTGTGTTTCGGCCGTGCGGTGAGTCGCTATCCCGCCGCTGCTGCCTCGCGCGCCCGACATAGCCGCTAGAATCCGTTTCAACGTGCTGCAACGCCAAGGCGGGGCAGCGCACGCGCGCCCCATGACCCCATACGTCAATTCCCGCGGCCTGCTGGTGTTTCCCGTTTCGCGCACCGCGCAGGCGGCCAAGGCGCTCGGGTTCGCAGCCGTCGTCACGGTGGGCATCGCGATTTACCAGGGATTTGATTTTCGCAGCGTCGCGCACCTGAAGGCGCTGCTGGCAACATACGGCGTGCTCGGCGCTGCAGCCTATGCCACGCTGGCCTTCGCCGATCGCGACAGGCAGCTTGATGCGGCAGGGCAACGCATTCTTGCGGGCGGAAAGCCGGTCGCGAAGTTCAGCCAGGTCAGCCATGTCGAGGTATACGGCAAGCCGGGAAGCGGCGCGACCCTGAGCGTTTCGCTGCGCCTGGAGGGCGGCGGCGACATTCTCCTGTTTGAAACGCAGGATCGGGCCGAGGCCTCCCATCAGGCCTCCGAAGTTTCGCGGCTGGTCGGCAGGCCGGTACGCCTGCTCACGGCTGCATGAGATTGCCGCCGCGCCCTCGCCGGGAACGCAGGACGCCCCGGCATGTCGTAACCTGCTGTTTCGCCGTTCCCCAACCTACCGGACCCCGATGACCATGATCTCCCTGCACACGGCAGCGCGGCTTTTCATCCTGCTCGCCGTTGCCGCGGGCGCCGCACAGGCGCAGACGATGCCGCGCGGCGGGCGTGGAGAGGGTGGTGCGCAGCGCCCGCAGCAGGCACCGCGCGGCGAACGGCCGGAGACGCGTGGCAGCACTGCCGTCACCGATCCGATCGCGGCGCTCGAGCGCGAGTTGCCGTCGTTGCGCCTCGACCTGAAGCTCGACGGACCGCAGGCCGCGCTGTTCGACAGCTTCCAGCGCGCCGTGCGCGATGCCTCGGAGGCCGCGCGTGCGCGGCTCAAACAGCTCATGGCATTCCGGCTGGACGATGCCAGTACCGTCAGTGCCGCCTCGATCGTGCAGGCAGTGGCCGATGCCGATCAGGCGCGCGCCGCGGCGATGGCCGCCGTCATCGCGCGGATGGACGCGCTGTATGCAAGCTTCAGCGCCGATCAACGAAAGATGTTCGACCGGCGCGTGATGCAGTCGCAGCGCGAGCCGCTCGGCAACTCGTAGGCATGCGCCCGGCATCACCAGCCGTTCGCCGCAGCCGGGCAA
>DASUDU010000124.1:0-5551 GCA_036275435.1 Usitatibacteraceae bacterium
ACGAACATCGCCAGCAGCAGGCCCGAGATGGCGAGGTAGAGCAGGAAGTCGTCGAAGCCGCCGAACGACTCGAGGATTTGGACTTTGCTCAACATGCGGTTCTCCTTGAATGATCGCGCCGGCCGGCTGGCTCAGCGGAAATAGTGCGGAACGAAACGGCTGCTGTTCTTGGTGACGGGCGACTCGTCCTCGCGGATGCCGATGCCCGCCGCTTCGTCGCCGACGATCCAGCTGCCGATGACGGTGTGGCTGCTGCCGTACACCGGCAGCGGATGGTAGCCCTGGTAGATGTAGCCTTCGGCGCCGTATTCGCCCGGCACCGCGATCTCGCCGGTCGCGGTCTTGATGGTGACATTGGCGCCCTCGCGCGAGAGGATCGGCTTCTTGACGAAATCGGCGGCGAACTTCTGCGGTTCATAGTACGCCGGCAACAGGTTCGGGTGGTCGGGGAACAGCTTCCAGAGCACCGGCAGGATCGCCTTGTTCGACAGGAGCATCTTCCACGCCGGCTCGATCAGGCGCATGCGTGCGTCGATCAGGTTCAGGCCGAACGGCTCGCGCACCAGCCACTCCCAGGGGTAGAGCTTGAACAGCGTCTTGATTTCGTTGTTTTCCAGGTCGGCAAAGGTCTTCGCCACGGCGTCCCAGCCGATGTCGCCGATGTCGATGTACTTGGGCGTCAGCCCGGCCTGCGTGGCGACGTCGCACAGGTAGTCGAGGTTGCCGGAATCCTCCTCCGAATCGCCGACGCAAGTGAAATGCACCGTCTTGCCGTCGAGTTCCGCTCCAATCTCGCCCCAGCGTGCAATCAGCTTTTCGTGCAGGCTGTTGAACTGGTCGGCGTGCGGCTCGTTCGGCTGCACGGCCTCCTGCATCCAGTACCACTGCGCGACCGAGGCTTCGATCAGCGCCGTCGGCGTGTCGGCGTTGTACTCGAGCATCTTCGGGGCGCCCGCATCGCCGGCGCGGCCGTCCCAGGAAAGGTCGAAGCGGCCGTAGAGCGTCGCCTCGTCGTCGTTCCAGGATCGCTCGACCATCGGGATGAATTCGCGCGGGATGGCGAAGCGCTCGTAGTCGCCCGAATCGACCACATGTCCGGCGGCCTCGATGCACAGTTGGTGCAGCGTGTTGGTTGCCGACTCCAGCGTGTCGATCTGGGCGGCGCTGAATTCGTAGCAGACGCGCTCGTCCCAGTAGACTCCATCAATGGAGTGAAAAGAAAAGCCCAGCTCCTCCATTTTTCTTGGCCAGTCCGGCCGAGGAATCCTGTTCAATCTTTTCATGGCAATGGTCGCGGGCTTTTCTTTCAGTGCAGGCTAACCTGCGCAGCAGGTTAAGGCCGCAGGCCGGCCGGAACTAAAAGAAAAGCCCAGCTCCTCCATTTTTCTTGGCCAATCCGGCCGGGGAATCCAGTCAAGCCGCTTCATGCCGCCGCCTGCAAAAGCTTGTACATGTAGGTCGTTGGCACAAAGCCGCCATTGTTGCCGATGGCAAACTGCGGGATCTGCCCGGCCGCGCGGTAGCCTTCGGCCGCATACAACTGTTGCGCGCCGCTGTCCGATTCGGTGTCCAGCACCAGCAGGTGCCGGCCGCGTTCGATCGCGGCGCGCTCCGCGGCCTGCATCAGCGCGCGGCCCAGGCCCATGCGCCGGCATTTCGAGTGCACCAGCACCTTCTGCACTTCCGCGCGGTGCCGGCCGTTGGGCTTGCCGCACAGTTCGAGTTGCGCGCTGCCGACGATGCGCCCCTGGTGGCGGTAGACCAGCAGGCAGCGGCCGTCGCCACGCAGTTCCCCGGCGATCGCCACCCAGTAGCGCGCCAGTTCCTCGATATCGAAGGGAATCACGTAGCCAACCGATGCACCGTGCTCGACGGCATCGGCCAGCAGCGCCGTTAGGTCGGCTAGGTCGAGGTCGCTGGGCTCGGTGAGGATTTCGATGCCCATGCCGGCTAACTGGCCGAGGAGTGGCCGCTTGAGCCGAATCCGCCACGGCTGACCGTGCTGCTGCCGATGGTCTTGCCCGAGCGCGAAGGCGAGGAACCGCTGCCCGAATAGGAGTACGGACGTCCGTAATAGTGCGTGGTGCCGCCGTGGCCGGTCGGCCGGTCGTAGGCCGGCTCGCAGTCCTGCGGGGTGTTGCCCCAGTCGGCCAGGCAATCGGCCTTGCTGGCGTAGACATCCCTGCGCACTTCCTCGCTGGAACAGCCGCCGACAGCCACGCCCATCGCGGCCGCGCCGATCAGCACCAGCGTCACCTGCGAGCTCGATTTGCGAATGCGCTTCAACATGGTCTTATCCCGGATGGGGATGAAGTGCGCATGTTACCAAAGGCACTTCATCGTCGAGCGGCGCGGCGACAAATCGACGTGGCAGTACAACTGGCTGCCGGAAACCGGGTCAGGACACGAACGGCCGGGCGAATTCGGGAATGGCATGCATCGCCACATGGATCGCACCGTTGTAAAGCTGTCGAGCGCCGATGGCGCGCGCGGCTAGCCGCGCATCGACTGCGGCCGCGTCCAGCGCGGACGGATCGATCGCATCGGAGGCCACGGCAAAGCCCCAGGCAGCGCCATAGATCGGGATGTGCACGAAGTACGGCGTGACGATGGAATAGAGCGAACGCAAATTGGCCAGCGTGGCGCGGACGCGTTCGGGGTGCGAAAACGCCGATCCGATGTGTAGCACCAGCGCGCCGCCGGGATTGAGCACGCGCCGGCAGTCGGCGAAGAACGGCGGTGCGTAGAGCGCCTCGGCCGGGCCGATCGGGTCGGTCAGGTCGAGTACGACCAGGTCGAAGCGGCGCCCGGTTGCGCGCACGTAGGCCATGCCGTCCCCGATTTGCAGTGACAGGCGCGGGTCGTCGAGCGCGCCGCGGTGCACGGCCTGGAAATGCCGGCGCGCGATGTCCACCACACCGGCATCGAGCTCGGCCAGCACCAGGCGCTCAACGCTGGCGTACTTGAGCATTTCCTCGCTTGACCCGCCGTCCCCGCCGCCGACGACCAGCACCTCGCGCGGCGCGGGGTGGGCAATGGCCGCCGGATGGATCAAGGCCTCGTGATAAAAGAATTCGTCGCGTTCCGAGGTCATGTTGGCCCCGTCGATGCGCATCAGCTTGCCCAGTTCGGGCGTGTCGAACACCTCGATCAGTTGGAACGGCGTTTGCAGCGCGTCGATGCGCTCGCCTTCGAAATAGACGCCGGAGCCGGCGTTGAGCGCCTCGAAAAGCCGCATGAGGTGCCGCCGCGAAAAACTAAGCCGCTTTGGCGGTCGTGGCGACCGGCAGGTCCTTGCCGCGCCAGACGCGGTCGGCGACCAGGTCGCCCGGCTGCAGCCTGTCGACCACCATCTGGAACAGGCGCTCGGCTTTCTTGCTGTTGTCGCCGGTGACGTTGCAGACGTAGACATCGAGCGTCGCCTGGTTCATTTCCGGCCAGGTGTGGATGGCCAAGTGCGACTCGGCCAGCACCACCGCACCAGTGGCGCCGCCGTCCTGGGTGGCATCGAATCCGTCGAACTGGTAGAAGTGTTCGCCGAGCACCGACAGGCCTGCGCTCTGGCAGGCCTCGAGGCAGAGCTTGCGCAGTTTTTTCGCCGACACCAGGAAATCGCTGGGCGGGCAGTTGTACAAATCGCCGATGATGTGCAGGCCTTTCATGGCGCGATTTCCTTGTGGTTTACCCGATAGGCGGGACGGTCGAAAGCAAGCCGTCCATTATAATCTGTGCAGCGCAGCAAGTCGCCTGCTTTTCTGCGCCATTCGTTGTTTTTCCCTCGCATTTTTCACTCCCGCCGGACCCGCCCCGCCATGTCGACCGTCCCTTCCCGCCAAGAGCTCGCCAACGCCATCCGCGCACTCGCCATGGACGCGGTCCAGAAGGCCAATTCCGGCCATCCCGGCGCGCCGATGGGCATGGCCGATATCGCCGAGTCGCTGTGGCGCCATCACCTCAAACACAACCCGGGCAACCCGCACTGGGTTGACCGCGACCGCTTCGTGCTGTCCAACGGCCACGGCTCGATGCTGCTCTATGCGCTGTTGCACCTGAGCGGTTACGACCTGTCGATGGAAGAGCTGCGCAATTTCCGCCAACTGCACTCGAAGACGCCCGGACACCCGGAAACCGGCATCACGCCCGGCGTGGAAACCACCACCGGCCCCCTGGGCCAGGGCCTGGCCAACGCCGTCGGCATGGCGATCGCCGAACGTGAGCTGCGCTTTCGCTTCAACAAGCCGGGGCTGTGCCTGGTCGATCACTTCACTTATGTCTTCCTCGGTGACGGCTGCCTCATGGAAGGCATTTCGCACGAGGCCTGCTCGCTGGCCGGCACGCTCGGTTTGGGCAAGCTGATCGCGTTTTACGACGACAACGGCATTTCCATCGACGGCGAAGTCGAGGGCTGGTTCAAGGACAACACGCCAATGCGCTTCGCCGCCTATGGCTGGCACGTCATCCCCAATGTCGACGGCCACGACGGCGCGGCGGTCGACGCGGCGATCCGCGAGGCGCGCGAGGAAACAAAACGCCCGACGCTGATCTGCTGCAAAACCATCATCGGCAAGGGCGCGCCGAACATGGCCGGGACCGAGAAGGTGCACGGCTCGCCGCTGGGCGAGAAGGAGATCGCCGCCGCACGCGAAGCCTTGAACTGGCGACACGCGCCGTTCGAGATCCCGCGCGACATCGCCGAGGCCTGGAACGCGACGCAAAAAGGCGCCGCGCAGGAAGCGCAGTGGAACGCCGTGTTCGCCGCCTACCGGCAGCAGCACCCGGAGCTGGCCGAGGAGTTCGCGCGCCGCATGGCCGGCGACCTGCCGGCCGGGTTCGGCGCGGCGCTCGCGGCACTCATCGACAAGGTCAACGCCAAGGCCGAGACGGCGGCCACGCGCAAGGCCTCGCAGATCGCCATCGAAGGCCTGGCGCCGGTACTGCCCGAGTGGATCGGCGGCTCGGCGGATCTGACCGGTTCGAACCTGACCAACTGGAGCGGCAGCAAGCCGCTCACCGCCAGCGAAGGCGGCAACTACATTTATTACGGCGTGCGCGAGTTCGCCATGACGGCGATCGCCAACGGCCTGGCGCTGCACGGCGGCTTCATTCCCTACACCGGCACGTTCCTGACCTTCAGCGATTACTCGCGCAACGCGCTGCGCATGGCCGCGCTGATGAAGCTGCGCAACATCTCGGTGTTCACCCACGATTCGATCGGCCTGGGCGAGGACGGCCCGACGCACCAGTCGGTCGAGCAGATCGCCTCGCTGCGGCTGATCCCCAACATGGCGCTGTGGCGGCCGTGCGATACGGTCGAGGCGGCGGTGGCCTGGGGTGCGGCATTGCAGCGTAAGGACGGCCCGACCTGCCTGGTGTTCTCGCGGCAGAATGCGCCCTTCGTGGCGCGCGACGCGGCAGCGCTCGCGGCCATCGCGCGCGGCGGCTATGTGCTCTCACCGGAGGGTGGCGCGCCCAAGGCGGTGATCATTGCCACCGGCACCGAGGTGTCGCTGGCGCTGGCCGCGCAAAAAACACTGGCTGCGGAAGGCATTCC
>DASUDU010000125.1:0-8274 GCA_036275435.1 Usitatibacteraceae bacterium
GCATCGTTGACCGAATCGCCGATCAGCACCATTTCGGCCGGCGCGATCGCCAAGCGCTCGGCGGCGTGGGTCAATGGCAGCGGGTCGGGCTTTTTCGCCGCCAGGGTGTCGCCGCAGATCACCAGTTCGAAGTGCGCTGCAAGGCCGCAGCGATCCAGCAGCGGCAGGGTGAATTTCTCCGCCTTGTTGGTCACGCAGCCGAGCCGCAGACCCTTGGCCTTGAGCGCGGCGAGGCCGTCCAGCACGCCGGGAAACGGGACCGAGGTGTCACCGAAGCACTTCTCGTATTGCCGCTCGAAATTGGCCACGGCCACCTGCAGCGCCGTGGGTCCGACTTCGCCGACCGCATCCTTGAGCGTCTTGCCGACCAGGTTGGAGATGCCCTTGCCGACAAAGGTCCGGATGAGCGCGGGGTCGAGCGGCGCGAAACCGAGAGATTGGCGCATCAGATTGGCCGCGGTGGCGATGTCGCCGGCGGTGTCGAGCAGCGTGCCGTCGAGATCGAGCAAGACCGCGCGGGCGCGGATCGGGAACGGGAACTTCGGCTTGGCCCTCAGCCGCGGCTTGCGCACGACATCGGCAGAAGCATCGGTGGCCCCGGCATCCGCTGACGCAGGTGACGGAATGACCGGATCCTCGCGATCCGCGTTGTCTCCGGTAGCCGTCTGGAGATCGTCAACGTCGCTCATGCGTGCCGCGTCCTACCCCTTGGCCAGTTCGGCGCGCATCGACGCAATGGTCGCTGCGTAGTCCGGCTGGCCGAAAATCGCCGAGCCGGCGACAAATGTGTCGGCCCCCGCCCTTGCGATCGCGCCGATGTTGTCAACCTTGACACCGCCGTCGATTTCCAGCCGGATGTCGCGGCCGGACGCTTCGATGCGGCGGCGGGCATCCGCAAGTTTCCTCAGCGCAGCGGGAATGAAGCTTTGCCCGCCGAAGCCCGGATTGACCGACATGATCAGGATCAGATCGACCTTGTCGATTACCCAGTCGAGCACGTCGAGCGGCGTGGCCGGATTGAAGACCAGGCCGGCCTTGCACCCGCAGTCGCGAATCAGCGCCAGCGTCCGATCGACATGGTCCGACGCTTCGGGATGAAAGCTCACCCAGTCCGCTCCCGCCTTGGCAAAGTCGGCAACCATCCGGTCTACCGGTTTGACCATCAGGTGCACGTCGATCGGCACCGCGCCGCCGTCCGCGCGCCGGGCATGCGGCCTGACCGCGGCGCAAACCATCGGTCCGACGGTGAGGTTCGGCACGTAGTGGTTGTCCATGACGTCGAAGTGAATCCAGTCGGCTCCGGCGGCAATCACCGCTCGGACTTCCTCGCCGAGCCGCGCGAAGTCCGCGGAAAGGATCGACGGGGCGATGCGAAAGATCGGGGTCGCGGCGGTCATGGCGGCGGATTGTACGCGATGAGGGCGCGTTGCTGGCAGTGGCCGCGGCAGCGCTCGCTGGCGCGGGGCGCGTGGTACGATTCGACGCATGTCCACCAGCCAGAAGAAATACGCGATCGAGGTAAGCGCGCAGTCGTTTTTCCTGCCCGAGCAATCGGATGAGGAAAACGACCACTACGTGTTTGCGTACACGATCCGCATCACCAATACCGGCGCTATTGCCGCCAAGCTGGTGAGTCGCCACTGGATCATCACCGACGGCGACAACCAGGTCCAGGAAGTGCGCGGCATCGGCGTGGTTGGCGAGCAGCCGACGCTGCAGCCAGGCCAAACTTTCGAGTACACCAGCGGTTCATCCCTGTCGACGTCGGTCGGCACCATGCGCGGCACCTACCACCTGACCGCCGAGGACGGTACGCGGTTCGACGCCGCGATCCCCGAATTCGCGCTCTCCGTGCCGCGCGTGCTTCACTGAGGTGGCGGTGTCCGGTCGGACTCTTCCTTGCCGGTCTGCGGCCCGGGGGCGGCGTTGTCCTCGCCCTTGGGAAATGTCCACCAGACGATGAACACCGCCAGGCCGAACGCCAGCAACACCTCAAACAGCACCCAACCCATGACCGTTGACCCTTTTTCCCAGCCCGCAATGCGCAAGGCCCGCACTATGCCACTGGCCGGGAACACGGGCAAGCGCACGCTCGGCGCCGCGCTGCTGGTGCTCGGCGCTTGCGCTGCACCGCAGGCGCCGTGCCCGGTTTGCCAGCCTTGTGCCGTCTGTGCGCCCGCCCCGGCTTCGGCACCGGTCCAGACCGCGCCCGCCCCGAGCATCACGCCGGTCGACGAGCCGTTGGTTCCCGAGGGGGTGTTGCCCTCGCCCGAGGCTCCGCGCGGGCGCCTTCAGCGGCTGTCCTGGGAGCAAGTCCCGCTGTGGCCGGCCGACGGTGCGGCACCCGCGCTGACGACATTCCAGCAAAGTTGCAGCGTGCTCGGCGTGCGCGCCGAGTGGGCACTGGCCTGCACCCAAGCGGGCGCCACGCCGGCAGCTGAGGAATCCGCCCGGCGGTTTTTTCGCGAGAATTTCGAGCCGTTCGCGGTACTCAACGCCGACGGCAGCGACAACGGGCTTTTGACCGGATACTACGAGCCGGTGTTGCGCGGGTCGCGCAAGCCGGGCAAGACCTACCGGTTCCCGATATACGGCGTCCCGCAGGACTTGCTGACCGTCGACCTTGCCGAGACCTATCCGGACCTGAAATTCCGCCGCCTGCGCGGCAGGCTGGTCGGCAACAAACTGGTCCCCTATTACGAGCGCGGCGACATCGACGGCAAGGACGCACCGCTCAAGGGCCTGGAAATCGCCTGGGTCGATGATGCCGTCGAGTTGTACTACTTGCATATCCAAGGCTCCGGACAGATCCTGTTGCCGGACGGGACGCGCATGCGCGTCGGCTATGCCGACCAGAACGGGCATCCGTTCCGCTCGACTGCGGGATTGCTGATCCGGCGCGGCGAAATCCGCGCCGAAAACGCGACCCTGAACGGGATCCGCGAATGGGTGCGCAGGAATCCGTCCAAGGCGCGCCGCTACCTCAATGCCAATCCCAGCTACGTATTCTTCAAGGAACTGCCGGCGGACCTTCCCGGCCCGATCGGCACGCTTGGTGTGCCTCTGGTGGGCGAACGCTCGATCGCGGTTGACCCGCGGGTGATTCCGCTGGGAGTGCCGTTGCTGTTGTCGACCACGCGGCCCGGCAACGGCGCGGCGCTCAACCGACTGATGGTTGCGCAGGACACCGGCGGGGCGATTGCCGGCGGCGTTCGCGGGGATTTCTATTGGGGCAGCGGCGACGAGGCCGGATTCGAGGCCGGCCGGACCAAGCAAAAGGCGCGCATGTGGGTCCTGCTGCCAAAGGGCTACGAGCCGGAAGCATTCAAGCCGGCTGCGAAGCAGGCCCCGTGACCATCGTCCAAGGAGGAGAAACGACCATGACCATCGCCCTGTGGTGCGTGCTGATCGCCGGACTGCTGCCGTACCTGGCCATTGGCATTGCCAAGTTCGACAAGAGCTATCTGAGGCACAACCACGATCCGCGCGCCTGGGAAGCCGGGCTGACGGGAATGCAGGCTCGCGCGCACAACGCACACCTGAATGCGTTCGAGGCGTTTCCCTTGTTTGCGGCTGGCGTGATCGTCGCCACGCTGCAAAAGGCCCCACCCGCCGTGGTCGATGCCATTGCCGTGGCGTTTGTCCTGGTGCGCCTTGCCTACCTCGTCTGCTACCTGACCAACCAGGCCACCCTCAGGAGCCTCGCGTGGCTGGCCGGCTTCGGCCTCGCGATCGCGCTGTACGTTGTCGCGGCTGGCGCGAGCTAGCGCGCACCTACTTCTTCAACGCCGCCTTGGCTGCTGCCAGCCGGGCTTCGAGCACGTCCTTGCTCAGCGCGCCGGATTGCCGCTCGCCATCCTCGAAATAGGTCATCGGCGTGCCTTGCACCCGCAAGCGCTGGCCGAGCGCGGCGATCTGGTCGACGGGGTTGGCGCAGGTTCCCTTGGCCGTCGGCGCCTTGTCGCGCAGCATCAGATCCTGCCAGGCCTTGAGGCGGTCCGGCGAGCACCAGATCGCCTTGGCCTTGTCCGTGGATTCGGGCGACAGGATCGGGTAGGTGAAGATGTACGCAGTGATGTTCTCGAGGCTGTTCAGGTCTTTTTCGAAGCGCTTGCACCAGCCGCAGTTGGGGTCCTCGAAAATCGCCAGCTTGCGCGAACCGTCCCCGCGCACCAGTTTGATGGCGTGGTGCAACGGCAACTCGGAGAAGTTGATGGCCGTGAGGCGTTGCAGGCGCTCCTCGGTGATGTTCTTCTTGCTGGCGACCTCGACCAGCGTGCCGATCATCAGGAAGTTGACCTTCTCATCGGTGTAGAGGATTTCGCCGTTGGCGAAGATTTCCCACAGGTCCCCGTAGCCGGCCTTGGTCGCCTTTTCGACCTTCACTTCGGGATACTTCTTCTCGAACTCTTTCTTGACCGCCTCCGGATTGGCGAATGCGGGAACGGCGAACATCAGCAGGCTGAAAAGGGCGGCGGCTTTCTTCGCAAACATCAGAAGCTTTCACGGGTTGGGAAGTTATGGATTCGACGCGCTGGCGCGCGAACGGTTCAATGCAGCTTCAGGCAGCTTCAGGACGATCGGGCGGCGTAGTTTACCAGCGCTCCCTTGACCGCCGGCATGCCGTCAAGCAAGCCCAACCCGTCGTTGCGCAGCCATTCCGCGACCCGGCCCTGCGCCCGATAGAGGCCGCGCAGCCGGTCGGTGACTTCACCCAGTGCCAGCGCGGATTCCTTGCGCGCACGCTCGTAGCGGCGCAGCAACGGCAGCCCGCCGATCGACTCGAAGCGGCTGCGCCCGCTGATCAGGTCGGCCAGGCTGCGGGCATCGCCCAAGCCCAGGTTCACACCCTGGCCGGCCAAGGGGTGAACCGTGTGCGCGGCGTCGCCCAGCAACGCCAACGACGGCAACACCCAACGCTCGACGCGACTTCTCCCGAGGGGAAACGCCTGCACCGGCGACACTTGGCACATCGTGCCGAGTTCCTCGTTGCCGGCCCGCGCGACGGCCGCGCACAGCGACCCGGCGTCCATCGCGGTGAGCTGGTTCGCGCGCTCGCGTGCTACCGACCAGACCATCGAGACCTGCCGGCCCGGCAACGGCAGCCAGGCCAGCACGGAATCGGCAAAAAACCACTGGCGCGCGATGTCGCCGTGGGCGTGTTCGCAGGAGAAATTGGCGACGACGCCGTCATCGCCATAGTCCTTGCGCACCACGCCAATCCGCGTCAGCTCGCGCAACGCGGAGCGACCGCCGTCGGCACCGGCGACCAGATCGGCCACGAGCGACGTTCCATCGGAAAGCAGGACGGTCCTGTTGCCGTCGTGTACATCGGCCATTGCGGCAATCGAGACGCCGTGGCGCACGTTGAGCGCGGGCGGGGCCGCCGCGTCGAGCCCGCGCATCAATTCCGCGTGTTCGACGATGACGGCAAGCGGCCGGCCTTCGGCGAATTCCAGTTCATGCCCCGGCTGGTCGCCGCGAATGCGCATGGCCTGCACCGGGGCGATTCGCGCTGCGTCGAGGCCGACGCCGATGTGCGCGAGGAACGCCATCGACGACGGTGAAAGGGCATACACGCGGTGATCGAACCCGGATGCCGGTCGATGCACGCGCCGCGGCTCGCGCTCCACCAGCGTGACCTCGATCCCCGGCGTCCGCGCCAGCGCCACCCCCAAGGCCATGCCCACCGGGCCGCCGCCGGCAATCACGACATGCGGCAGACGGGCGCTCAACGCGCGCCCCCGAACACCATGCGCCGCGCTAGCAGGCGCCGCGCCCAGGGCAGCGCGTCGAGGGCGCTGAGGGCGGCACCGCGCGCCAGCCCGAGTGGCCGCAGGTCATTGGAAAATGCACCCACCAGGAAGTCGGTGAACGCGATGCTCATCGTCACGTCGCGCGCGCGCGCCTGCGCAAACGCGGCGAGTGCGTCCGCGGCCCGGTGCCCGGCCAGTCGCGCGGACAGTTCGCGCGCGTCGCGCAAGCCGAGGTTGAAACCCTGTCCGGCGACCGGATGCAACGCCTGCGCGGCGTTGCCGATCACGGCGATGCGGCCCTTGGCACGCGGCGCAACCTGGCGCAATTTCAGCGGGAATGCGCGGCGCGAGGCGACGCTGCGGAACATGCCCGCACGGTTGCCAAAATGCCGCTGGAACTGTTCGAGAAACTGCGCATCGGGCAGTGCCTTGAGTTCGTCGATGCGCGCGGGGCCTGATACCCAGACCATCGACCATTCGCCGCCTTGGCCCATCGGCAACAGTGCCGCAGGGCCTTCGGCGGTAAACCGTTCGAAGGCGCGTTGGCCATGCGGCTGGTCGCCGACCAGGTGCGCGAGCAAGGCGACCTGCCCGTAGTCTTTTTCGCTGGAAACCAGTTCCGGCACACGCGCCAGGTTCGCCCCGCCGTCGGCCAGCACGAGCGCATCGGCGCTCAACCGGCGTGTCGCTCCGCCAACGGAGAATTCCAGCTGCACCGCATCGGCATCCTGCTCGATCTGCTCGACGCGGGCGCCGAAATGCACGCAAAGGCCGGCACGCAGCAACGCAGCATCCAGCGCCGCCTGCAGCGCGGCATACGACACCACGTAGCCCAGCGCCGGGACCTCGGCGTCGGCGGCGCAAAGCAGGGCGCGGCCAAAATGCCCCTGCTGCGAGGTGTGGATGGTGAGGATCGGCGTGGCCGGGAGCGCAGCACTCCACGCCCCCGCGCGCTCGAGGATTTCCCGGCTGCCGTGGGACAGCGCCAAGGTCCGCGACTCCGTTGCCGGCCCGTTGCGCGCGTCGACCAGTTCGCACACCATGCCGTGGCGCGCCGCGAGCAGCGCGAATGCGGCACCGACCGGGCCGGCGCCGACCACGAGGACTTTGCTCATCGACCGCTGCTCAGGCCGCCGTCAGCGCCTCGACATCTCGAACCGACTTCGGGCACGCCGCGGTGAGGTTGAGGTTGCCCTTGTCGGTAACCAGGATATCGTCCTCGATGCGCACGCCGATGTCCCAGAACTTGCGCGGCACGTTGTCGGCCGGACGGATGTACAGGCCCGGTTCGACCGTAAGAACCATGCCCGGCTGCAGCTTGACCCATTTGCCGTCGCGCTTGTATTCGCCCGCGTCGTGCACATCCAGGCCCAGCCAGTGCCCGGCGCGGTGCATGTAGAACTGCTTGTAGGTTTCCTTCTCCAACACCGTCGCGAGCGACCCCCTGCACAGTTTCAGGTCGATCAGCCCCTGCGCCAGGACCTCGTTGGCAACCTCATGGTAGCGGCCGAACGGCATGCCGGGCTTCACCGCCTTGATGCAGGCCAACTGCGCCTCGAGCACCAGTTCGTAGATGTCGCGCTGCGGACCGCTGAACCTGCCGCCGACCGGAAAGGTGCGCGTGATGTCCGCGGCATAGCTGTCCAGTTCGCAGCCGGCGTCGATGAGCAGCAGCTCGCCCTGCTTGAGCTGCGCAGTGTTCTCGCGGTAATGCAGCACGCAGGCATTGGCGCCGGCCGCGACGATGCTGCCGTAGGCCGGCTGGCGGGCGCCGTTCCTGACGAACTCATGCAGCAGTTCCGCCTCGACCTGGTATTCGTGCATGCCCGGCCGCGCGAAGCGCATGGCGCGCGCGTGGGCATCGGCAGAAATGCGTGCGGCGCGCGCCATGATGTCGAGTTCCGCCTTGTCCTTGATCAGGCGCATCGCCGCAACCGGCTTGCGCAGGTCGCGCACCTCGGTTGGTGCGCTCACGCCGGTGCGTGCCTTGGCGCGCACGCCGTTGAGCCATCGCGTCACCGACTGGTCCCATTCGGCCGATGCGCCGAGCGGGGTGTGGACCACATCGACGTTGGCCATCAGGTCGGGGATGCGCGCGTCCAGTTCGCCGATCGGCCAGGCCTCATCGAAGCGGAACACCTCTCGGGCAATGGCTGGCCCGAAGCGAAATCCATCCCAGATCTCGCGCTCGACGTTCTTGTCGCGGCAGAACAGGATGTGGCGCGGCTTGTTGCCCAGCTGGATTGCCAGCACCGCCTCGGGTTCGCGAAAACCGGTGAGGTAATAGAAATGGCTGTCCCAGCGGAACTCATAGTGCGAGTCGGCATTGCGCGTCGCCTCGGGCGCGGTGGCGAGCAACACCAAACCCTCGCGCAGCGTCTTGGCCAGGCGCGTCCTCCGGGCAGCATGGACTCGGGTATCGGGAACGACGACGGGGATCGGCAGCGTTTCGCGTTTCATGGCAGGTACCGGCTGGGGATTGAAAGCGCCGTATTGTACGCTGTACGCCGCAGCGCCC
>DASUDU010000126.1:0-2612 GCA_036275435.1 Usitatibacteraceae bacterium
GGCGGCGCGGCCGACCGCTTCCATCGCCATGGCGCCGAACAGGTAGGGGATCAGGCCGCCGATGAACAGGCCCACGATCACCATCGGGTCCGACAGGTCGAAGCTGATCTGGCGGCCGTAGGTCTCCAGCTTGTGGGTGTAGTCGGCGAACAGCACCAGCGCGGCCAGGCCGGCCGAGCCGATCGCGTAGCCCTTGGTGACGGCCTTCGTGGTGTTGCCGACGGCGTCCAGCGGGTCGGTGATGTCGCGCACGCTGGCCGGCAGCTCGGCCATCTCGGCGATGCCGCCGGCGTTGTCGGTGATCGGGCCGTAGGCGTCGAGGGCGACGATGATGCCGGCCATCGACAGCATCGAGGTTGCGGCGATCGCCACGCCGTAGAGGCCGGAGAGCGTGTAGGCGGCGAAGATCGCCACGCACACCGCCATCACCGGCCAGGCGGTGGAACGCATCGACACGCCGATGCCGGCAATGATGTTGGTGGCATGGCCCTTGGTAGAGGCTTCGGCAACGTGCTGCACCGGGCCGAACTGCGTGCCGGTGTAGTACTCGGTGATGTAGACCAGGAACGCGGTCAGCGCGAGGCCGACCACCGAGCACAGCCACAGGTTGGTGACGGAGTAGTACGCGCCCTGCGAGGCCACCGGGCCCATGATCCAGCTGGTGATCGGGTAGAACGCGACCAGTGCCAGGGCACCGGCAACGATGAGGCCCTTGTACAGCGCCCACATGATGTTCTTGTCGTCCTTGGTCGTGACGAACCAGGTGCCGACGATCGAGGCGATGATGGCAAAGCCGCCCAGCACCAGCGGGTAGATCACCGCGTTGGTGGCGTAGGCGCCCGGCAGCAGCAGCGCGCCCAGCACCATGGTGGCGATGATGGTCACCGCGTAGGTTTCGAACAGGTCCGCGGCCATGCCGGCGCAGTCGCCGACGTTGTCGCCCACGTTGTCGGCGATCACCGCCGGGTTGCGCGGGTCGTCTTCCGGGATGCCGGCTTCAACCTTGCCGACCAGGTCGGCGCCGACGTCGGCGCCCTTGGTGAAGATGCCGCCGCCCAGACGCGCGAAGATGGAAATGAGCGAGGAACCGAACGCCAGGCCGATCATCGGCTTGATCAGGTCCGACAGTTTCGCGCCGTGCGCGCCGCCGCCGACCAGCAGGTAGTAAAAGCCGACCACCGACATCAAACCAAGGCCGACCACCAAGAGGCCCGTGATCGCGCCGCCCTTGAAGGCGATGTTGAGCGCCGGGTTCACGCCGTTCCTCGCCGCTTCGGCGGTGCGCACGTTGGCGCGCACCGATACGTTCATGCCGATGTAGCCGGCCAGGCCCGAGGCGATCGCGCCGAGCGCAAAGCCGCCGGCGGTCTTCCAGCCGAGCAGGAAGCCGATCACCAGGAACAGCACCACGCCGACCATGCCGATGGTGGTGTACTGGCGGTTCAGGTAGGCCTTGGCGCCGGCCTGGATGGCGGCGGCGATTTCGCGCATGCGGTCGTTGCCGTCCGACTGCGCGAGGATCCACTTGGTCTGGTATGCGCCGTAGGCCAGCGCCAGAATGGCGCAGACCAGGGCGAACAAGAGTCCGTTGTCCATAAGAAAAGCTCCCTTGAAGGTTGAAACTGGGTGAGTTGCTGCGAGGATTCGAAACAGCGGTTTTTTCGCGGCCCGCTCTTGGGCGGCGGACGTGTGAAAAAGCGCACAATTCTAGCAGTTTCGCCCCCTCCGGGAGGGTATTCCGGCAGGGTGGCCGGCGTCGGAACGCCGTTTTTTCCGGGAATACCCTAGCCGCCGGGGCTGCGGCCGGCCGGTTCGGGCGTTGGCAAGGCGCCGGCACGGGCACGCTGGCGCAGCCACATGGCCTCCAGCGCGTCCATGACATGGCCGGCGAAACGCGGCGCGTCGAACAAGGGCGAGACCGCAACGGCATCGCGCAGGCCCGCGCGCAAGCGGGCCAATGCGGGCGGGTCGGCCGCATGCCGGCAAGCCAGCGCGACGTATCCGTCGATGTCGCCGGCCACCCAATCGGCCAACCCCGCGGCCGAGAGCAGGCTCGCGCCCTGCCGCGCGAGCAGGGTCCGGCCGGCGAGCGTGACCGTCGGCACGCCCATCCAGAGCGCTTCGCAAGTGGTCGTTCCGCCGGGGAAGGGCATGGTGTCGAGCACCATGTCGACCTCCGAATAGGCGCGCAAATACTCCTGGCGCGGGGCGGCCTCGTGCATGCGCACACGCGGCGCTTCGATGCCGTGTCCCGCCAGGGACTTCAGGAGCCTGTCGCGCACCTGCGGATCGGCCAGCGATGGGGCTTGCAGCCGCAGCCGCGCCTGCGGCAGCGCGGCAAGCACGCGACCCCAGGCGGCCAGCGTCGCATCCGACAATTTCGACACGCTTTGAAAACAGCCGAAGGTGACCGCGCCGTTCTTCAATGCCGGCAGTGGGGCCGCTTGCGGGGCCGGTTCGGGTGCCGTAAAACACAGCCGCGTGTCCGGCAGGTACCACACCGTTTCGCAAAAATGCGCGCGCTGCGCCTCGGGGACGCCGACCGGATCGGCGAGGAAATAGTCGATCTCGGCCAGGCCGGTGCTGGCGAAATAGCCGATCCAGGTTGCCTG
>DASUDU010000127.1:0-2040 GCA_036275435.1 Usitatibacteraceae bacterium
CCGAGACAGGCTTTCATGAGGTATTTGCGCCCTTCCACGCAACGCTTCCAGATGAGGCGCGTGCGCGTATCGGTGACCGTCTGCTCGTCCTTGGAGATCACGAAGCGCTGGGCGGGCTGATCCGGCTTCTTCGCCTCCGGCGGAGGGGCGGTTTTCTTGCCGCACGCAACCAGAAACGTCATGCCCCCGGCGAGCAGGATGACAACGGTGAGGCGCGAGGCACGGTCAAAGCGCATGGAGCAGCCCTTTCAAAAGATGTGAAGAAGTGGGTGCGGCGTGAATTGCATTCAATCGCAACGCTAGTTGAGGTGCTCTTGTTGATGCGCAATCGAACATGGCGCGGCTGCGGCCAGTCGTGCCATCGTCGCGGGCGTGATGTTCCTGAACATACCCAGCCCTCATGGCAGCAACCTGGGCAGCCCGGTTACCGGCGCGAGTTTCGGCAACTCCACGAGGTACTGGGCAATGGCCGCGAATTGCTGCGCTTCGGTGTTGTGCCCCCAGGACCAGACGCTGCCGTCGGGTTTGACCAAATACCCGGCGGTGGCCGAAGCGGCGATTTCCACCGCCGTGCCGGGTGGCAGGATCCGCTTGGGTTCCTGCATGCAAACCCCGCGGCCATTGATGTCTTCCAGCCCCCAGATCCAGACGCTGCCATCGCGCATCAGCGCGTATGAATCGATGGTTCCATGCGCCAGCATCTTCGCGCCGGCGAAGGCGGGAATCGGATGTGGGTAGGGAAGTTCCTGGTTGCATTGCGTCCCCGTCTCGCTGCCCCAGGCCGTGACGTGGCCCGACGGATCCGTCGCCAGCCACTCGCGCATGCCCTGGCGATTCACGGCCATGCGCGCCACGCCTTTGGGTTCGTTGAACATCACTGGCTCGACCACGTATCCGCTCGGCGGCCGCTCCTCGTGCGGGATACCGATCGCGTCGGCCTGGCCCCAGGCCCAGACGTTTCCGGATGCATCGACGGCAAAGAAGGCATTGCCGTAATTGCCCGCGGTGATCTGCACGATGTTCGACAGGCCTTTGATTTGCACGGGCGCCGCGGAGCGCTCCGCGGATATCCCCGGACCCAGCCGGCCCCAGTCGTTCCAGCCCCATGCCCAGACAGTACCGTCGCGCTTCAGGGCCACGGCGCCATGATGCTCGGCCACGATCGCTTTCATGTCGGTGGCACCGGGGATGGCAACCCATTCGAAGGCGATAACGTTCTGGTTCGGCAGCGACGGCCCCAACTGATTGTGGCCGTTGCGGCCGATGCCCCACACCGTGCCATCGGCCTTCAGCGCGAGGACGAATTCGCGCTGTACCGAGAGCGCCACCGCGCCGCGCAGGCCCTTGAGCGGATAGGCCGCGAGCCGGTCGTTTTCATCGTGTGTCGCATTGGGAAAGCCGCTGGCGCCCCACAGCCAGATGGAGCCGTCCGGCGCGATCGCCCCGGCCGTTCCGCCGTGCCCAGCTTCGAGCAGGTGCAGGCGTTGCACCGTTGGCGCGCTGCCGAAGAATGCAAACTTCACCACCACCGCGATGACAAGAACGAGCACGGCCGCAGCCGCGATCCAGGTGGCGCTGCCAGTCTCGCGAAACGTGCGCGGGCTGTTCGTCGACGGGGATCCCATGAGGGCAAGCAGCGGCGCCGGCCAGCGGGCCATGGCGACAGAATTGGAAAGTGCGAGCTTACCTTCGCCGAACCTGAATGCCAGATCTTTTTGGCTGAATAAAATGCGTTACGTCAGGAAGGGAACAGGTTTCTTGGTGTGAACCGAATTCGCCGGACGCAAGCGGCATCACTGCCGGCTGAGCACAATGTGCAGCGCACGTGCCGAGGCCACGTGGCGGGTGCACGCATACCCCAGCTCGGAAAGGTTGACGCCTTCGAAGAGGCGCTCGCCGGCACCGAGCAGGACCGGCGAGATTGCGATGTGCATTTCGTCGATCAGGCGCCGCTGCAGGTACTGCTGGATAGCCTGGACACCGCCGCCAACGCGAACATCCTTGCCGGCGGCGGCTTCGCGCGCGCGCGCCAGCGCGGCG
>DASUDU010000128.1:0-3185 GCA_036275435.1 Usitatibacteraceae bacterium
CGCGGTGGTGATGATGATGTCGACCTCGCGCGCCTGCTTGGCGTACATCTCGCGCTGCGCCTGCTGGAAGCCCTCGGACATGACCTTGGCGTAACCGCCGCCGCCGGAGCCCTCCTCCTCGTAATCGACCTTGACGAACTCGCCGCCCAGCGACTTGACCTGGTCGGCGACTTCGGCGCGCGTATCGTTGGCACGCACGATCGCACCCATGCCTGCTGCCGTGCCGATCGCCGCGAGCCCGGCCACGCCCGCGCCGGCGATGAACACCTTGGCCGGCGGCACCTTGCCCGCCGCGGTGATCTGGCCGCTGAAAAAGCGGCCGAAGGCGTTGGCCGCTTCCACCACGGCCCGGTAGCCGCTGACGCCGGCCATTGAAGTCAACGCGTCCATCTTCTGCGCGCGCGACAGCTGGCGCGGCAGCGAGTCGATCGCCAGCACGGTGACCTTTCTCGCGGCGAGGGCCTTCATCAGGTCCGGGTTCTGCGCGGGCCAGATGAACGAAATCAGCGTTTGCCCTTCCTTCATCAGCGCCACTTCGTCCATCGACGGCGGGCGCACCTTGAAAACGATGTCGGCGCCCGACCACAGCGCAGCGGCATCGGGCGCGATGCTGGCGCCGGATTTTTCGTAGTCGGCATCACCGACATTGGCCAGGTCGCCCGCGCCGCTCTCGACGCAGACCTTGAAGCCGAGCTTGATGAGCTTTTCCACCACTTCGGGCACGGTGGCAACGCGTTTTTCTCCGGCAAAGGTTTCCCTCGGAATTCCGATGGTCATTGGCATCGTGGTGCTCCCTGGTTTTCTGGATTGGCGAAGATGGGCAAAACAGATTGATGTTACTTCAAAGCGCCAGCGCCCGTGCCTTGGCAAATGCCGGGAAGGACACGCCCCCCCGGGTAAAACCCAACACCTTGAACAGCTCCCCCATTTCGGACGGGGCGGTGAGGCGCTGAACCGCACTGGTCGCATTCAGCCATGATTTGCTGTCGTGCCTATTGACCCGCATCAGAACTTCGGCGAGTCCGCCGGCGAGCAGGAACTGCGCCTGGCTGGTATAGCCGGCGACCTCCAGCCCGACGGCCGCGCCGGCCTCGGCCGCCGCCGTGAAATCGACGTGCGCGGTGATGTCCTGGAGGCCGGGATGCAAGAACGGATCGGCGTGGGCGCGGTGCCGGTAATGGCACATCAGCGTGCCCATGCTGCGGTCCGGGTGGTAGAACTCGGCCGCGCGAAACCCGTAATCGATGAACAGCGCTGCGCCGCGCGACAGGGACTCGCCAAGCGAGGCGACCAGCGCACCGGCAGCAGGACTGATTTCGATCAGGTAGCCCTCGGGAACCGCGCCGCCAAAGCAGCTTGCGCCGATCGCCTCAGCGCGCGCGACGAGCGACACGTCTTGCAGCGGCTGGTCGGCATACGTGAGTTGTCCGGCATCATCCGCGACGCCACGCTCAAGCCAGCGCGCGCCCTCGCGCAGCACCAGGTGCAAGGGCACGACGTCCAGCACCTCGTTGGCGAGGATCACTCCTTCGATGTTGCGCGGCAGGGCGTCGAGCCAGACCACCTTCTCGCGCAACTGCGACGGCAACGTATCGAGCAGGGCGGCCTGGCGCTGGCGAAGTTCGGCGCTGACTTCGAGAAGCGCATAGCGCCGCGGCGGGGCGTCCAGCGCCTCGCATTCCTGGAGGATGTCGAAGGCCAACCGGCCGGTGCCCGGCCCGAGTTCGAGGACCTCGCCGGCGGTTTCGATCAGCACCGGCTGGATCGCGCGGGCCAGCGCCTGGCCGAACAGCGGCGAGATCTCGGGGGCGGTGACGAAGTCGCCCGCCGTGCCGAACTTGCGCGCGCCGGCTGCGTAATAGCCAAGGCCGGGCGCGTACAGCGCCAGTTCCATGTAGCGCGCGAAGGAAATCCAGCCGCCCTCGCGCGCAATGGTCTCGCGGATCAGCGCGAGGCACGCCGCGCTGTGTGCGGCCGCATCGGCATCGGGCTCGGGAAGTTCGGAGATCTGGTTGCGGGACAGCGGCGGGCGCATGGGGCAATCGTCCCCGCGGCAATCGGGGGATCGGGTGTGTTCACGGTGAGCGCGACAGTGTATCGTTGTATCGTTGCGTCCGCCGATTCCACACACTGCACCCATGAGCGACCCAGCCAAGGCCATTCTCGTCACCGGCGCCGCGCGACGCGTCGGCGCCGCCATTGCACGCGCATTGCATGCAGCCGGCGCCAACGTGATCGTCCATTGCAACCGCTCGAAGGCCGATGCCGAGGCGCTGGTGAAGTCGCTCAATGGCGCGCGCGCCAAGTCGGCCGTCGTCGTGCAGGGTGATCTGCTGGCCTACAACGCCCTGAAGGGTCTGATCGAACATGCGGCCAGCGAATTCGGCCGGCTCGATGGACTGGTCAACAACGCATCATCCTTCTACCCGACGCCGATGGGCGCCATCGACGAGGATCAGTGGACCGACCTGATCGACAGCAACCTGAAGGCGCCGCTGTTTTTGTCGCAGGCCGCCGCGCCACACCTGAAAAGAACGCACGGCGCGATCGTCAACATCATCGACATCCACGCGGAGCGGCCGCTGAAGAACTTCGCCGTCTACTCCACAGCCAAGGCCGGCCTGGCGGGCCTGACGCGCGCGCTGGCCATCGAACTCGGACCCGAGGTGCGCGTCAACGGCGTGGCCCCCGGCGCAATCCTCTGGCCCGAGACGGGCAGCGACTTTCCGGGTGCCGAACAGCAGCGCATCACCGCGCAGACGCCGCTCAAGCGCACCGGCACACCGGAGGACATCGCCGGCGCGGTGAAAATGTTGATGCTCGACACGCCGTTCGTGGCGGGGCAGATCCTGGCGGTGGATGGAGGCCGGTCGCTGGCACTTTGAGCGGCACCAGGCAGATGACTCATTGATGGGTGCGGCTTTCCGCGGTATTTCGCCCCAAACGCAGCTCCAGTGCTTGAGTTTTTTCTTTGTATGCTGGGCAACCGCCGCTCACGGTAAAATTTCACCATGGATGCACGCACCGACACCGTTCTCACGCCCAAGCAGCAATTCGAAGGCAACAAGCTGACCAAGCGCTTGAGGCGCCTCACCGGCCAGGCGATCGCCGACTATTCGATGATCGAATCGGGCGACAAGGTGATGGTCTGCCTGTCCGGCGGCAAGGACAGCTACGCGCTGCTC
>DASUDU010000129.1:0-5355 GCA_036275435.1 Usitatibacteraceae bacterium
GAAACCGTCAACGTCAGCCTCAGGTTCTTAAGCGGTGACGAGAAATCCCTGTTTGGCAAGGGTCGCGTCGCGGCGATGACCGGCGCCATGCTCTCGCGCGGATCCACGAAGTTCACCCGCACGCAGATCGCCGATGAATCCGACAAGCTGAAGATGCAGGGCGGCGTCAGCGGATTGTCCGCGAATTACCAGACCACGCGCCCGAACCTCGCGCAATCGATCCGTTTGGCCGCGCACCTGATGCGCGAGCCGGCGTTTCCGCAAGCCGAATTCGAGCAGCTGAAAAAGCAGATGCTGACGCAGATCGAATCGCAGAAATCCGACCCGGAGGCGATTGCGAGCGTGGCGCTGGGCCAACACTTCAACCAGTTCCCGCGCGGCGATGTGCGTTATTCGCCGACGCTGGCCGAAGCCGAGGAGGACGTCAATGCCGTGACCTTGCAACAGGTCCAGGACTTCCACCGGCAGTTCTACGCAGCCGCCAAAGGCCAGATCGCCGTGGTCGGCGATTTCGACGAGGCGGAGGTCGAGAAGGCGGTGCGCGAGGCGTTCGCCGACTGGAAGGGCGGCGTGCCGTACCAGCGCGTGACGACGCCGTACCAGGATATTGCGCCGGCCGGCAAGTCGATCGAGACGCCGGACAAGGAAAACGCCATCTTCCTGGCGCGGCTGAACCTCAATGCGCAGGACACCGATCGGGACTTTGCGGCGCTGTGGATCGCCAACTACATTATGGGCGGCGGCGCCGGCCTCGATTCGCGGCTGGCCGCGCGCATCCGCGAGAAGGATGGTCTCAGCTACGCCGCGGGCTCGCAGCTGAATGTCAGCTCCATCGATCGCGCCGGCCACTGGTTGGCGTTCGCCATCGGCGCACCGCAGAACATGACGAAGATTGAGGCCGCATTCAACGAGGAGGTCGCGCGCGCCCTGAAGGACGGCTTCACCGCCGACGAACTGGCGAAGGCCAAGTCGGGAGCGCTGCAACAGCGCCTGCAGCGACGCGCGCAGGACGGCCCGCTGGCCGGCGGCATCCGCAACAATCTCTATCTGGGCCGGACCTTCGCCTGGAGCGCCGAGCTGGAGGCGAAGATCCAGGCCTTGAAGCCCGAGGACGTGACGGCTGCATTCCGCAAGCACATCGACCCGAAGAAGATCACCATCATCAAGGCCGGGGATTTTGCCAAGGTGGCCAAGGGAGGGGAGGGGAAGAAGTAGGGGAGGTCATCGTTTCTGGCTGGGCAAGGTGAACGGTGAACTGTGAACGGTGAACAGCGGCGCCTGCGCATGGCGGATGGCTGTGTTCACCGTTCACGGTTCACTGTTCACAAAGGTCCACCCGACCTCCAAAGTTGTTGATTTATCGACACATTTCCCGCATAATCACGGGCTTGGCCCGCAAGGTCCAAGGACAATTCAAACCCCTTGCCCCACGGCGGTGCGCATCGCCGGGGGCTTTAATAGGACGTAAGTCCTTCATCCACAAGGAGATTTCATGCGCCATTACGAGATTGTTTTTATCGTGCATCCCGATCAGAGCGAGCAGGTGCCCGCGATGATCGACCGCTACAAGGCGGTGATTGCCCAAGGCAACGGCAAGGTCCATCGCATCGAGGACTGGGGCCGCCGCCAGATGGCCTACCCGATCCAGAAAGTGTTCAAGGCGCACTATGTGCTGATGAACATCGAAGTCGCGCAGGCGACCCTGGACGAACTCGAGCACGCCTTCAAGTTCAATGACGCGGTGCTGCGCCACCTCACGGTGAAGAAGGACGCCGCAGAAACCGGCCCGTCGCCGATGATGAAGGAAGAGAAGTCCAAGCCGGTCGACACCGAGGTCAAGACCAAGGAGGCGCAGGCGGCCTGAACGCCGCGGCCAGCCTGGAACCGGTGCCATGAACAGCACCATCCTGACGGCAACCATCGTTTCGCGCGACGTGATCCGCTCCACACCGGGCGGTGTCGCGGCGCTGAACCTGAAGCTCCTCCACCAGTCGGTGCAAACCGAAAACGGCCATCCGGTCGAGGTGGAAATCCAGCTGAACGCGATCGCGTTTGGCGAGGTGGCAACAGGTCTGGACAGCACCCGCGCGGGCGATGCGATTTCGGTCAAGGGTTTCCTTTCCAGGAAGAGCCGCATGAGCGATGCCGCCGTGCTGCACATCACCCAATTCAAACTATCGTAAGAGGATCACCATGCCCCGTCCGTCCCCCCGCCGTGGAGGCAAGTTCGACAAGAACAAGAAAGACCAGCGCAATCCGAACCGCGGATTGTTCCGCCGCAAGAAGTTCTGCCGCTTCACCGCCGAGAAGGTCAAGGAAATCGACTACAAGGACATCGGCGTCCTGAAGGATTTCATCAACGAGAACGGCAAGATCATCCCGGCGCGCATCACTGGAACCAAGGCCAAGTACCAGCGCCAGTTGGGCATCGCCATCAAGCGCGCGCGCTTCCTCGCGCTCTTGCACTTCACCGACCTGCACTGATCGGCCGATCGGAGAATAGGAGAACACCATGCAAATCATCCTGATGGAAAAAGTCCTGAACCTGGGCAACCTCGGCGACATCGTCAAGGTCAAGGACGGCTATGCCCGCAACTTCCTGATCCCCAACGGCAAGGCCAAGCGCGCCACCGACGCGGCCAAGGCCGAGTTCGAGGCACGCCGCGCCGAGCTGGAAAAGAAGGCGGCCGAGGCGCTGTCCGCAGCCCAGGCGCGCGCCGAGAAGCTCGAAGGCTACCTCGTGCAGGTCACGCAGAAGGCCGGCGTCGACGGCCGGCTGTTCGGCTCGGTGACCAATTCGGACATCGCCGAGGCCCTCACCAAGCAGGGATTCGAAGTCAAGAAGGCCGAAGTGCTGATGCCCACCGGCCCGCTCAAGACCGTTGGCGATTTCCCGGTGACCCTGCACCTGCATACCGACATCAACGCGCACATTACCGTGTCCGTTCTGGGCGAAGCCGCCTAGTCGCAAGGCAACAACGGATAGACCGCCGGGTGGCAACGCCCGGCGGTTTTTTTTCGCCGTGCGCCAATTAGATTTTTTTTGCGGCATGCCATCGAATTAATGAGGATTCGAGAATTACGCGACGCATTTTTTGTGTCGTCACCGCGTGCGCGGGGACGAAAAAGAAGGATGCGCTGGCAACGAAAGCTGGAGCCAAGTCAATCCCGCCTCCTTAATCATTTCGCCCACCGCTAATCCCTGAGTTACCCACAGCTTGTACACCGCGTATGCACCGCGAACGCACTGTCTTTTCCGTTGTGCGGCATACTTCACGGTGACAGAATCGAGCGCTTCACCGCGAGATTCGCCCGGCCTCCCGGCCGTGCGCGCCGCGCCAAGGACATCAATGGCCAACACCACGCCAACCGCATCCGTCACGCCGCTTTATGGCTCTGACTCCGGCAATGCCTCCATTGCCTCGCTGAAGCTGCCGCAGCATTCGATCGAAGCCGAGCAGTCGGTGCTGGGCGGATTGCTGCTCAACAACGAGGCGTGGGAGCGCATCGGCGACATGGTTGCCGAAGCCGACTTCTATCGCGACGATCACCGCAAGGTCTACCGCGCCATTGCGCGGCTGGTGGAGGCGAACAAGCCCGCCGACGTGTTGACCGTGGCCGAGGGCCTGCAACTGTCGGGCGAATTACAGGGCGTCGGCGGCATCGCCTACCTGCAAAGCCTCGTCGACGGCACACCGTCCGCGGCCAACATCCGGCTGTACGCCGAGATCGTGCGCGAGCGCGCCATCATGCGCCACCTGGCGCGCGTGGGCGAGCAGATCGCCGATACCGCCTATGCGCCCAACGGCCGCGAGGCGCGGCAGCTGCTCGACGAGGCCGAGAAGCTGGTATTCGACATTGCCGAGATGGGCCGCAAGGGCTCGCAGGGTTTCCAGTCGATGTCCTCGCTGCTCGCCGAGGTGATGAACCGCCTCGACGAGCTGTCGAAGAACCCGTCGTCGGTGACGGGCATTTCGACCGGGTTCAAGGACCTCGACGAGATGACCTCGGGAATGCATCCGGGCGACCTGATCATCGTCGCCGGAAGGCCGTCGATGGGCAAGACCGCCTTCAGCCTCAATATCGCCGAACACGTGGCGTTGGCGCAGCACTTGCCGGTGTTCGTGTTCAGCATGGAAATGGGCGGCACGCAGATCGCTTCGCGGCTGCTCAGCTCGGTCGCGCGTGTCGACCAGCAAAGGGTGCGCACCGGCAACCTGGAGAATCGCGACTGGGACCAGCTCAACCAGGCGATGGTCAAACTCAACGAAGCGCCGATGCAGATCGACGAGACGCCGGGCCTCAATGCGCTGGAGCTGCGCGCCCGCGCGCGGCGCATGCACCGCCAGTACGGCGGCGCGGGCCTGATCGTCGTCGACTACCTGCAACTGATGAGCGCGACCTCGCAGGGCGAAAACCGCGCCACGGAGATATCCGAAATTTCGCGCTCGCTCAAGGCGCTGGCCAAGGAACTGAAGGTTCCGGTGATCGCGCTGTCGCAGCTGAACCGCTCGGTCGAGCAGCGCGACGTGAAAAAGCCGGTGATGTCCGACCTCCGGGAATCCGGCGCCATCGAGCAGGACGCCGACGTGATCCTGTTCCTCTACCGCGACGAGGTTTACGCCAAGACCGAAGAAGAAAAGGACCAGCTGCGCGGCAAGGCCGAGGTGATCATCGCCAAGCAGCGCAACGGCCCGATCGGCACCGTGCCGCTGACCTTCCGCGGCCAGTTCACCCGATTCGAAAACGCGGCCATCGGTTCTTACTGATCGCAACGTTCCGGACAGGCCGGATGGGAGACGACGATGCGGCCATTTCCCTCTAAACTCGCCGCATGACCCGCCCGATCCGCGCCACCCTGTCGGCATCCGCGCTGCGGCACAACTATGCGCTGCTCAAGGAGCATGCGCCCAAGTCGCGCGCGTTCGCGGTGGTCAAGGCCAATGCCTACGGGCACGGCGTGGACTTCGCGGCAAGAACGCTCAAGGATGCCGACGGCTTTGCCACCCTCGAACTGGACAGCGCGCTGCGGTTGCGGCAGCTGGGCATCCAACAGCCGATCCTGCTCCTGGAAGGATTCTTCAGCGACGAGGAACTGCCGCTGTTCGATCGCCATGGCTTGGCCAGCGTGCTGCATTGCACGCCGCAGGTCACGGCGCTGATGCAGGCCGTGCTGAAGCGGCCGCTCGATGTCTTCATCAAGCTCAACACCGGCATGAACCGGCTGGGCTTCGTCGACGGCAGCGCGCGCCATGCGCTGGGCATGGCGGCGCTGGGCCGCAATTTCGGCGACGTGACGCTGATGACGCACCTGGCCAATGCCGACCTGGCCGACGGCATCGCCGCGCCGCTGAA
>DASUDU010000130.1:0-2079 GCA_036275435.1 Usitatibacteraceae bacterium
ACCGCCATGCCGGCTTTTTCCATGCGCTTGCACAGCGCGATCGCGGCTTCGGTGTCGAGCGCCCAGGGGTGGTAGAGGTCGCAGTCGCGAAACGGCGCCGCCGGGTGCAGCGCGCGCTCGGGCAGGCCGGCGAACGGATCGGGCGCGGTGTGCCGGGCGATGGCCAGTGCGGCCTCGACCGTGCGCTGCACGGCCTCGGCGGAAAAATCGGTCGTCGAGGCGTTGCCGCGGCTCTGGCCCACGTACACCGTGATGCCCAGGCCCTTGTCGCGGTTGAATTCGATGGTCTCGACTTCGCCCAGGCGCGCCGTGACGTTGAGCCCTTCCGAGCTCGAGACCTCGACATCCGCGGCGCTGCTGCCCAGGCGCCTGGCGCACTCGAGCGCGCTCTCGGCGATATCGGCAAGCGATTCGCGCCCCAAGGCGGCGGCACTGCGGGAATCTGCACTCATGAGGGCGGGGACCAGGCGGAGGGATTCGGGGAAACGCGCCCGGGCTGCGGTATGATCGGCGGGCTTCCACCGAAAAAACGCCATGGCATGAGCGCGCAAGACGAAAATGTTATCAGCAAAAGCCAGGTCAAGCGCGACATGGAGGCTTTGCAAAAACTCGGCGAGCAGCTGGCCGGGCTGTCGAACGAGGCGCTGGCGCGCTTCGAACTGCCCGAGGAACTGCGCGGCGCCATCGCCGAGTCGAAAAAGATCGCCAAGTCGAAGTTCGGCGCGCAAAAGCGCCAGATGCAGTACATCGGCCGGCTGATGCGCGAGGTCGATGCCGCGCCGATCGCCGAGCAGCTGGCGGCCCTGAAAGCGCCCGGGCACAAGCAGACCGCGCAGCACCATGCCGCCGAGCGCTGGCGCGAGCGCCTGCTGGCCGACGAATCGGCACTGGCCGCCTTCGCCCGCGAATACCCGTCCGTGGACAGCGCGCAACTGGCGCAATGCCTCGCCGCGGCGCGCGCCGAGCACGCCAAGGGCCAGCCGCCAAAGCATTTCCGCCGCGTCTACCAGTTGATCCACCACGTGCTGACCGCACAGCCGGCATGAGCGCCCACGATCCGGTTCGCATCGGCCTGCTGTCGGTCTCCGATCGCGCCTCGCAGGGCATCTACCGCGACGAGGGCCTGCCGGCGCTGGAAGGCTGGCTCGGCCAGGCGCTGCTCAACCCGCTCGAATTCGTCGCCCGCGTCATTCCGGACGAGCAGCCGCTGATCGAGGCCGCGCTGCGCGAATTCACCGACAGCGCGCGCTGCGCGCTGGTGCTGACCACCGGCGGCACGGGCCCGGCGCCGCGCGACGTGACCCCCGATGCCACGCTGGCGGTGGCCGAGCGCGTGATGGACGGCTTCGGCGAACGCATGCGGCAGATTTCGCTGCGTTTCGTTCCTACCGCGATCCTGTCGCGCCAGGTTGCGGTGATCCGCGGCTCGACGCTGATCATCAACCTGCCGGGGCAGCCGAAAGCCATCCGCGAAACGCTGGAGGGCCTGAAGGACGCCGAGGGCAGGCCGGTCGAAGCCGGCATCTTCGCCGCGGTGCCGTATTGCATCGACCTGATCGGCGGGCCGTACCTGGAAACCCGCGACGAGATCATCAAGGCGTTCCGCCCGAAATCGGCGATTCGCGCCGCCAAACCCTAGGACTGGTGCGGCCTTCCGGGCAAAACCGCCCGGAAAGCGCCGCCAGTCAACGACTTTTTTACCCTTGTGCAAGGAACTTCATGGCCACACTCATCGACCACCTCGAACTCACGACCGGCATCGACCCCAAGGGGACGGTGATCTGGATGCACGGCCTGGGCGCCGACTGCTGGGACTTCGTGCCAATCGTCAAGGAACTCGACCTGCCGCCGGAGCTGCCGCTGCGCTTCATCTTCCCGCAGGCGCCGTCGCGGCCGGTGACGATCAACAACGGCTACGTGATGCCGGCCTGGTACGACATCTCGATGGACGACATCGCGCGGAAGCCCGACGAGGCCGGCATCCGCGATTCGCAGCGCGCCATCGACGCGCTGATCGATCGCGAGGTCGGCCGCGGCATGAGGAGCGACAAGATCGTCATCGCCGGCTTTTCGCAGGGC
>DASUDU010000131.1:0-4175 GCA_036275435.1 Usitatibacteraceae bacterium
CGCCGCGCGGTGTCAAGGTCGTAGATGTCCTCGGCGGTGACGCGGTTGCCGCCGGAAAACTCGTCGTGGCTGACCTTGCCGCGCACCACCACGAGGTGGTCGTCCTGCATCAGCGCGCGGCGCTTGTCGTAGACCTCGGTGTAGGCCAGCACTTCGACGCGCGCGGTGGCGTCGTCGAGCACCATGACGCACATCTTGCCGCGCTTGCCCGCGCGCACCCGCTGGCTGACCAGGATGCCGGCCAGCAGCACCATGGTGTTCGGCGCGATGTCCTTGAGCGCGGTGCGCGCGAACTGGCGCACCTCGGCCTCCATGCTGGTGAACGGGTGGCCCGAAAGGTAGAAGCCGAGCGCCTGCTTTTCCTCGATCAGCCGCATGCGCTCGGTCCACGGCGGCACGCGCGCCAGTGACAGGACCTCGCCGCTGTCGGCGCCGATGTCGCCGAACAGGCTGACCTGCTGGCGGTCGCGGTCGGCCTTCTCGGCCAGCTCGATCGCCTGCGGCAGGCTTTCGAGCAGGGCGTGCCGGTTCGCCTCGAGCGCATCGAAGGCGCCGGCCTTGATCAGCGCTTCCATGGCGCGGCGGTTGACGGTGTGGCGGTCGACACGCTTGACGAAATCGAGCAGGTCGGCAAACGCTCCGTTGGCGGCGCGCGCGGCGATGATGTTTTCGATCGCCCCGCGCCCGGTGCCCTTGACCGCGCCGAGGCCATACTGGATCGTCGTGCGATCGAGCGGCACGAAGCGGTAGGCGCCGCGGTTGATGTCCGGCGGCAGCACCTTCAGGCCGTTGGCCAGCGAATCCTGGTAGAGCTGCTCGACCTTGTCGGTGAAATCCATCACGCACGACAGGTTGGCGGCCATGAACGCGGCGGCGTGGTTGGCCTTGAGGTAGGCGGTCAGGTAACCCAAATACGCGTACGGCGCCGAGTGCGACTTGTTGAAGCCGTAGCCGGCGAATTTTTCCATGGCGTTGAACAGCTCGCCCGCCACTTCCGGGGAAACGTGGTTCTTCGCCGCACCGGCGGTGAAGCCGGCACGCTGCTTGGCCATTTCCTCGGGCTTCTTCTTGCCCATCGCGCGGCGCAGCAGGTCGGCGTTGCCCAGCGAATAGCCGGCGACCTCGCGGGCGATCTGCATCACCTGTTCCTGGTACACCATCACGCCGTAGGTCGGCCCGAGGATGGGTTTCAACACGGGTTCCAGCTTGGCGTCGACGTACTGCACCGGCACCTTGCCGGCTTTGCGGTCGCAGTATTCGGGGATCGAGTCCATCGGCCCGGGGCGGTAGAGCGCGTTGAGCGCGATGAGGTCCTCGAGGCGGTCGGGCTTGGCGCGGATCAGCATGTCGCGCATGCCCTTCGATTCAAACTGGAAGATCGCCACCGTGTTGCCCTTGGTGAAGATCTCGAAGGTCGGCTTGTCCTCGAGCGGCACGTGTTCCAGGTCGAACGCGGCCTTTTCCAGCTGCGCGACGTTGTGCTCGGCCTCCTTGAGGATGGTCAGCGTGGTGAGGCCCAAAAAGTCGAACTTCACCAAGCCGACCTGCTCGACGTCGTCCTTGTCGTACTGCGAGACCACCGAGTCCGAGCCTTCCGCAGCGTAGAGCGCGGTGAAATCGGTCAGCGGCCCCGGCGCGATCAGCACGCCCCCGGCGTGCATGCCGACATTGCGCGTGATGCCTTCGAGCTTGACGGCCAGCGTCAGCAGTTCCTCGACTTCCTCCTCGGCCTTGCGCCGGTCGTTGAACTGTGGCTCCTCCTGGAATGCCTTTTCCAGCGTGATGCCAAGCTGGTTGGGCACCAGCTTGGCGATGCTGTCGACGTGGTTGTAGCCCATGCCGAGCACCCGGCCGACGTCGCGGATCACCGCCTTGGCGGCCATGGTGCCGAAGGTGGCGATCTGCGACACCGATTCCGCGCCGTACTTGTGCTTGACGTAGTCGATGACGCGGTCGCGCCCGTCCTGGCAGAAATCGATGTCGAAGTCGGGCATCGACACGCGCTCGGGGTTGAGGAAGCGCTCGAAAATGAGGTCATATTGCAGCGGGTCGAGGTTGGTGATGCCCAGCGAATAGGCCACCAGCGAGCCCGCGCCCGAGCCGCGCCCCGGCCCGACCGGGATGCCGTGCGCCTTCGCCCAGTTGATGAAGTCGGCAACGATGAGGAAGTAGCCGGGAAAGCCCATGTGCACGATGGTCTTCACCTCGTACTCGAGGCGCGAAAGGTAGCGCGGGTGCTCGGCCTGGCGGCGCGCCACATCCGGGTAGAGCGCGGCGAGGCGCTTTTCGAGGCCTTCCTTGGCCTGGTTGAAAAAATACGCCTCGATCGATTCGCCGTGCGGCGTCGGAAAATTCGGCAGGCGCGCCTTGCCCAGTGCGAACTCGTAATAGCAGCGCCGCGCGATCTCGAGCGCGTTGTCGATCGCCTCGGGGATGTCGGCAAACAGCTCGCGCATTGCCGCCGCGTCCTTGAAGTGCTGCTCGGGGGAAAAATCGCGGCTGCGGCGCTTGTCGCCAAGCACCTCGCCACGCGAAATGCACACGCGCGCCTCGTGCGCCTTGAAATCGTCGCGCTCCATGAACTGGATCGGGTGGGTGGCGACCACCGGCAGGTCGAGCGCGGCTGCGAGGTCGAGCGTGGCGGCGACCAGCGCGTCGTCGCGGCGGCGTTCGACGCGCTGCAGTTCGAGGTAGAAGCAATCGGCGAAGCGCGCGGCCCACTCCCGGGCCAATTCGAGCGCGCGCGCGCGATCGCCCATCGCCAGCGCCTGGCCGATGTCGCCGCCGGCAAATCCGGACAGCGCGATCAGCCCCTCGGTGGTGGTGGCGTCGAACCAGTCGCGGTCAATCTCGGCGCGGCCGCGCCAGGCGTTTTCGCGATAGGCACGGGTGAGCAGGCGGCACAGGTTGAGGTACCCGGCGTGGTTGCGGCACAGCAGCAGCAGGCGCGAAGGCTGGTCGCGGTTCTTCGCATTGCTGATCCAGACATCGCAGCCGATGATCGGCTGCACGCCGTGGCCACGGGCGCGCTGGAAGAACTTCACGGCACCGAACAGGTTGGACAGGTCGGTGATCGCCAGCGCCGGAATGCCGCCACGCGCCGCGCGCGCCACGACATCGTCGATGCGCACGATCGAGTCGGTGATCGAATACTCGGTGTGGAGCCTCAGGTGGACGAACGCGGGCATCAGGGGCGAGGCATGGACAGGGGAGCAGCGGCGCGCGGAGGGTCCACGCGAATTTCAGGGGCCGATTTTATCACCCGGGGTCGCGGCCTCCGTGGGCGGCGGCGGATGCGCGCGGCAGAACAAGGCGATGTCCTCGACGATGCCGGGAATCAGCGGCGCGGGAAAATCGTGGCCCATGCCGCGAATGACTTTCAGCGTCGCGCTGCCGCCGCCTTCGTTGATCCGTTGTGCCGTGTCGCGACCGGCCTCGAGCGGCACCAGCGGGTCCTCGTCGCCGTGCAGCACCAGGGTCGGCGCGCGGATGGTGCGTACCAACTCGCTACGATCGTCGCTCGCGGCAATGGCCATCAACTGCCGCGCGCCGCCGGCCGGGTTGTAGGAGCGCCGCACATGGCGTTCGCAGAATTCGCGCAGCACGGCGCGATCGGTCGGATGCGTCCTGCTGCCGATGGTCGTCAGCACCGCCATCATGCGCTGCGTGGCCGACTCGACGTCGTTTCCGGGCGGCGAGAGGATCGCGCGCAGCGCGCGCCACTGCGGCTTGGGCAGGCTGCGCCGCCCGGTGGTGGACATGATCGAGGTCAGCGTCGCCACCTTGCCGGGAAATTGCGCGGCGAGGTTCTGGCCGATCATTCCGCCCATCGAGGCGCCGACCACATGCGGCCGGCCCAGCCCGAGCGCGTCGATCAGGTGCGCGGTGTCTTCGGCCATGTGCTCGATCAGGTACGGCGCATTGAGCGGCAGGCGCATGAGGAATTTCACATAGGCCAGCGGGATGTTGGGCATGCCCAATTCATCCAGGTGCGTGGAAAACCCGACGTCACGGTTGTCGAAGCGCACCACGCGAAAGCCCCTCGCCACCAGGCCATCGATGAGCGCCTCGGGCCAGAGGATCATCTGCACGCCCAGCCCCATGATCAGCAGGATCGGCGGGGCCGCCGGGTCGCCGCGCGATTCGTAGTGCAGGGTCAGGCCGTTGACGCGGAT
>DASUDU010000132.1:0-12165 GCA_036275435.1 Usitatibacteraceae bacterium
CGAACATCGAAGTGCTTGCCCATCACATCGCCATCGACCTGGTCACGCTGCGCAAGCTGGCCCCGTCGAGCACGGACAACCGCTGCATGGGGGCATTCATTTTTGACAAGGCCTCCAGCCGGGTTCGTACCATATCGGCCGGGGTAACGGTCCTGGCGACCGGCGGCGCCGGCAAGGTTTACCTGTATACCAGCAACCCGGACGTGGCCACCGGCGACGGACTGGCCATGGGCTGGCGGGCCGGGTGCCGCGTTGCGAACATGGAATTCATCCAGTTCCATCCGACCTGCCTGTACCACCAGGCGGCCAAGTCGTACCTGATCACGGAGGCGGTCCGCGGGGAAGGCGGACTGCTGAAAATCCCCGCCACTGGCGAGCGGTTCATGCCCGCGCACGACCCGCGCGGGGAACTGGCGCCGCGTGACATCGTCGCGCGTGCCATCGACTTCGAGATGAAGAAACGCGGGATCGATTTCGTGCACCTGGACATCAGCCACAAGAGCCCGGAATTCCTGCGCTCGCATTTCCCGAACATTGATGAAAAATGCCGGTCCCTGGGAATCGACATCACGCGCGACCCGATTCCCGTCGTTCCGGCAGCGCACTATACCTGCGGCGGGCTGGTCACCGATCTGGCCGGACGCACCGACATCGATGCCCTGTATGCCATCGGCGAGGTCACCTGCACGGGGCTGCATGGCGCCAACCGCCTGGCCAGCAATTCCCTGCTCGAGTGCCTGGTGTTCTCCGAGGCGGTGGCCAATGACCTGGCGGCGCGCCCTGCCCCTCCCGCCGCGCAGCTGCCGGAATGGGACGAAAGCCGCGTGACCCACGCAGACGAGGAAGTGATCATCTCGCACAACTGGGACGAACTGCGGCGCGCCATGTGGGACTACGTCGGCATTGTGCGCACCGACAAGCGGCTGGCCCGCGCCCTGCACCGCATCGAGTTGTTGAAGCAGGAGGTCCACGAGTACTACGCAAACTTCCGCGTTTCCAACGACCTGATCGAGTTGCGCAACCTGCTGCAGACCGCAGAGCTGATCGTGCGTTGCGCCATGGCACGCAAGGAAAGCCGCGGCCTGCATTACAGCCTCGATTACCCGCAAACGTTGCCGGTCGCCCGCGATACCATCTTATTGCCATGACGCCACAGACCCATTCCGACTTGTACACGACAGCGCAACTGCGGGCAGCCGAAGCCGCCTTCCAGGCCGCGCACCCGAAGATCTCGCTCTTGCAGCGTGCCGGGGCCTGTCTGGTTCGGCACGCCGCGAGCCTGTTGGCGCGCAAGAAAGGCGCACGCATTCTGGTACTGGCGGGCCCGGGCAACAATGGCGGCGACGCCTGGGTTGCCGCAGCCGGACTGCTCAAGGACGGCCACGCACTGACCGTGATCGGGCTGGGCGAACAGACCTTTGGCGAGCCGGCCGCGAAGTCTGCGCATGCCGCCTACCTCAAGGCCAAGGGCGAAGTTCGCAAGGATCTGCCCAAGAACGTGCGTTTTGACCTGGTCATCGACGGGCTGTTCGGCGTCGGGCTCAGCCGGGCGCCGAGCGGTGCCTTTGCCGACATGATTCGCATCGTCAACGAATTGCGCCGCAGCCAAGGCATCCCTGTAATCGCCGTGGACATCCCCAGCGGGCTGGGTGCTGAAACCGGGATCGCCTTCGGCGAGGCGATCGAGGCCGACCGCACGGTGTCCTTCATCGGCCTCAAGCCGGGACTGTTCACCGCCGCCGGCCGCGACCATGCAGGCGAGGTGTTTCTCGAAACACTGGGCGTGGAACGTCTGGCCGAACCGGTCTCGGCATCCGGGATCCTGCTTGGCGCCGACAATGTCCGGCGGCTCATTCCGGAACGTCGCCACGCGTCGCACAAGGGCACCTACGGCAATGTCGGCATCATCGGCGGTACCGATGGCATGGTCGGCGCGGCGGTGCTCGCTGCGCGCGGCGCGCTGTTCATGGGGCCGGGCAAGGTGCTGCTGGGATTCGCCGCAAAAGATGCGCCGGTTTTCGATCCGTTAAACCCGGAAATCATGGTGCGCAGGGCCGAGGATTTGATCGGTGATGCCGAACTGGCGGCGCTGGCGCTCGGCATGGGGCTCGGTACCGACCGCGTTGCGCCGCGCCTGGTTGCCGCGGCGCTGTCGCGCACGCTGCCCACCGTGCTGGATGCCGACGCGCTGAACGTAATTGCCGCCACCCCGAGTCTCGCGACCCTGCTGGCTGCCGAAGGTCAAAAGTCCAGTACTGGCGCGGGTTTTGAGGCAAAAACGCCTGAAAAGTCCCGCCAGTGCTCGCGTTTTGTGTTGACACCTCACCCGGGCGAAGCTGCCCGGTTGCTGGCGCAGTCCAGCGCCGAAGTGCAAGCCGATCGAGTCAAGGCCGCCGTCACCCTGGCGCGACGATTCTGGTCCGTTGTGGTGCTCAAGGGCTCCGGAACCGTCGTTGCCGCGCCAGACGGGTTCTATGCGATCAATGGATCGGGAAACCCGGGCATGGCGTCCGGGGGAATGGGCGATGCGCTGGCCGGGATGATCGCCGCCTTCCTCGCCCAGGGCCTGGATACGCTGGATGCGTCGCGGCTGGCCGTATACCTGCATGGCGCAGCGGCGGATGCCTGCATCGAGCATGGCATGGCACCGCATGGCCTGACCGCGTCGGAAGTGATCTTCGAGGCGCGCACCCTGCTCAATTCCCGGCTGCAGGAGCATTCCCACGGACACACGCCGGCCGCGGGCGCTACTTGACGAGCCAGTAACCCAGCGCTGTCAACAGCAGCGATATTGCCAGGTGCGACACGGCAACCAGCGTAGCCCATCCGGGCTCGCCGCGCTGGATCAGGCCGATCACTTCGGACGAGTAGGTGGAAAACGTGGTAAGCCCGCCGAGAAACCCGGTGATCAGGAACAGTCGCAGCTCGTGCGAAATGTCCGGGTCGCGGGCAAACCAGGCGACAGCCATGCCGATCAGCAACCCGCCGAGGGCATTGGCAACGAATGTGCCCCAGAAGAACGTCGGATGGCGCGCATTGAGCCAAACGGACAGTCCCCAACGCGCCATGCCGCCCAGGGCCGAACCGACACCGACGCTGAGCAGTCCCCAGCCGATCTGAACCGGATGCATCAAGGGTCCTGCCCCTCGAGCACGGCACGCAGCGCCGGCGGAATCGGTGCAGCACGCCCGGCGCCGTAATCGAACCAGACGACAACGAATTCGGCCGTGGCTGCCGGATGCTCGCTGCCTTGGGCAGTCAGCGTCTGGCGCAGCGCAAAGCTGCTGTTGCCGATGCGGGCGGTAAAAATCTCGCTTTCGACCTGGCCCGGCCAGTCGAGCGGCGCGTGGTAGTCGATGCTGGCCTTGGCGATGATGAATCCGCTGCTGCTGTCGTTGCGCAGACCCCGCGCCTGCGACCACGAGACGCGTGCCTCCTCGAAATAGCGCATGTACTCGGCGTTGTTGACGTGGTTGCGCGCGTCCATGTCCCCCCAGCGGATGGGCAGGGTCATCGACCAGAGTTTGACCGGGGCAAGGGGCGCATTCATGGCGGCAGGGAGGGTGGACGGCTGCCTATAATAGCCATATCCAGGCCGCCAAACACCGGAGCCATTCGGGGAATCCATGAGCGAACGCGAATCGATGCAATACGATGTGGTGATCGTGGGCGCAGGTCCGGCGGGCCTGGCGGCGGCGATTCGCCTCAAGCAGCTCGATGCTTCGCTCAGCGTTTGCATCGTCGAAAAAGGCTCCGAGGTCGGCGCACATATTCTGTCCGGCGCGGTCATCGATCCGATTGCCTTGAATGAGCTGTTGCCGGACTGGAAGGCACAGGGCGCGCCGCTGGACCAGCCGGTGACGGAGGATCGCTTCCTGTTCCTGACGCAAAAGAGCGCCTGGCGCACCCCGGAGTGGATGCTGCCCAAGTGCTTCCGCAACCACGGCATGTACATTGCGAGTCTCGGCAACCTGTGCCGCTGGATGGGCCAGCAGGCTGAAGCGCTGGGGGTGGAGATCTACCCGGGCTTTGCTGCAGCGGAAGTGCTGTTTGACGACCAGGGCGCGGTGCGTGGGGTTGCCACCGGCGACATGGGCATCGGCAAGACCGGCGAACGCACCGGACGCTATCAGCCTGGCATGGAACTTCATGCCCGCTACACGCTGTTCGCCGAGGGGTGCCGTGGCAACCTGGGCAAGGCGCTGCAGGCGCATTACCAGCTGCGCAAAGGGTGCGATCCCCAGGTCTATGGCCTCGGAGTCAAGGAGTTGTGGGAGGTCGATCCGGCGCGCCACGTGCCCGGCCTGGTGGTGCATTCGGCCGGCTGGCCGCTAGAGAGCGATACCTACGGCGGCTCGTTCCTGTATCACATGGCCGGCAATCTGGTTTCGGTCGGCTACGTCGTCGGTTTGGCCTACAGCAACCCCTACCTCTCGCCGTTCGAGGAATTCCAGCGCTACAAGACCCATCCGGCGATCCGCGGTTTTTTCGAAGGTGGCAAGCGGGTCGCCTACGGCGCCCGCGCCATCAGCGCCGGCGGACTGCAGTCGCTTCCAAAGTTGGTGTTCCCCGGCGGCGCGCTGATCGGCGACGATGCCGGTTTTCTCAACGCCTCGCGCATCAAGGGTACGCACACGGCGATCAAGTCGGGCGCGCTGGCGGCCGAAGCGCTGCAGCCGGCGCTGGCCGCGGGCCGCAGCCAGGACACGCTCGACGCGTACCCGCAAAACGTCAGGAAAAGCTGGCTCCACGAGGAGTTGCACCGCGCACGCAATTTCAAGCCCTGGATGTCCAAGGGGCTCTACACCGGTACGCTGATGGTCGGCATCGATCAGGTGCTGTTCGGCGGCAAGGCGCCATGGACGCTGCACCACAAGCACGCGGACCACGAAACGCTCAAGCGCAAGGCCGACGCCGCCCCGATCGCCTACCCGAAGCCGGACGGCGTGCTGACCTTCGACCGCCTGTCTTCGGTGTTCATCTCCAGCACCAACCACGAGGAGGACCAGCCCGCGCACTTGACGCTCAGGGACCCTTCGGTACCGGTAAATACCAACCTCGCCCTCTACGACGGTCCGGAATCGCGCTACTGTCCGGCCGGGGTCTACGAATTCGTCGAAGCATCGGACGGCCAAAAACGATTGCAGATCAACGCGCAGAATTGCGTTCATTGCAAGACTTGCGATATAAAGGACCCGACGCAGAACATCCAGTGGGTTGTCCCCGAAGGCGGCGGCGGCCCGAATTATCCAAACATGTAGTCATCGCGCAACGCGCAGGAGGCACCCATGAAGCCGGTATCCGAATTGCTCAAGGGACGCAAGCAGGAACTGTGGAGCGTGCGCCCCGACGACACCGTCTACGAGGCCATCCGCATCCTTGCCGACAAGGGCATCGGCGCAATCATGGTGATGGATGCGGGCAAGCTGGTGGGCATCATTTCCGAGCGCGACTACACCCGGAAGATCGCCCTCGAGGGCAAGAACTCCCGCGAAACCCTGGTGCGCGAGATCATGACCAGCAATGTCTTCGTGGTTCAGCCGGAAACGCGCACGCGCCAATGCATGGCCCTGATGTCGGAGAAAAAGATCCGCCACCTGCCGGTGGTCAAGGGCGAGACGGTGGTCGGCATGATCTCGATTCGCGACATCATGGACGACATCATCAAGGACCACGAGTACACCATTGCGCAGCTGGAAAGCTATATCCACCAGTGAGCACGACGCGGCGTTGTGCGTGGTGCGAAGGATCTGCCCTCGGCCGGTTGTACCTGGATTACCACGACCGCGAGTGGGGTGTGCCGGTTCATGACGATCGCACGCTGTTCGAGTTCCTCATTCTCGAAGGCGCACAGGCCGGACTGAGCTGGTCCACCATCCTGGCCAAGCGCGAACATTACCGCCAGGCGTTTGCCGGATTCGATCCGGCCAAGGTGGCGCGATTCTCGCCGGCAAAGGTCGAAACGCTCCTGCAGGATCCGGGCATCGTGCGAAACCGCCTCAAGGTGAACGCGGCCGTCACCAACGCCAAGGCCTTTCTTGCCGTGCAAAGGGAAGCCGGCAGCTTCGACCGGTACATCTGGTCGTTCGTGGGAGGCAAGCCGATTGCCAATCGGCGCAATTCGATGAAAGATGTTCCCGCCAGCACGGCCGAATCCGACGCCATGAGCAAGGATCTGAAAAAACGCGGCTTCAAGTTTGTCGGCACCACCATCTGCTACGCGTTCATGCAAGCCACCGGCATGGTGAATGACCACATCGCCGACTGTTTCCGGTTTCGCCAGGTCTGATCGTGCGGTTCGATGCCATCGTGATCGGCGCGGGCGCCGCCGGCATGATGTGCGCGGCACGCGCGGGGCAGCGCGGCCGTTCGGTCCTGCTGATCGACCACTACCCGAAACTGGGCGAGAAAATCCGCATCTCCGGCGGCGGGCGCTGCAACTTCACCAACATCCACTGCCGCCCCGAGCATTTCCTCTCGCAAAACCCGCACTTCTGCCGCTCGGCGCTGGCGCGCTACACGCCGCGGGATTTCATCGCGCTGGTGGAGCGGCATCGCATCGCCTACCACGAGAAGACGCTCGGTCAATTGTTCTGTGACGACAGCGCCAGCCAGATCATTGCCATGCTCAAGTCCGAATGCGACCGCGGCCGCGTGCAGTGGTGCCGCCCGTGCAAGGTCGACGCCGTCTCGCGTTCGACGGGCGGTTTTCTCGTCGAAACCGGCAATGGCGCGTTCGAGTCGGCGGCATTGGTCATCGCCACCGGCGGCCTTGCCGTGCCCAAGGTCGGCGCCACCCCGTTCGGTTACCAGATCGCCGGGCAATTCGGGCTGCAGGTGGTTTCCCCGAAGCCGGCATTGGTGCCGCTGTCGTTCCCGCCGGAATTGCTCGCGGACTTCGGCGACCTGGCGGGCTTGTCGCTGGACGCCGAGGTGCGTTGCCGTGACGGCCGCTTTCGCGAAAGCCTCCTGCTCACCCATCGCGGTCTTTCCGGACCATCGATCCTGCAGATTTCGTCATACTGGCAAAGCGGTCCGGCGAAGGACCCGATTCACATCAACCTCCTGCCGGACAGCGCCGCGCTTGGCGCGCTCAGGAACAAGCGCAGCAGCCGGATGCAACTGTCCAACCTGCTCGCCGAATTGCTCCCGCAGCGCTTTGCCGACACCTGGTGCCGCGTACACGGGCTTTCCGGCACCGCAGCAGCCCTGGGGGATGGCGCGTTCAACGCCATGGTCGAGGCGCTCGGCAACTGGGCGGTCAGACCCTCCGGCACGCTGGGCTACAACAAGGCCGAGGTAACGCTGGGTGGAGTCGATACGCGCATGCTTTCCTCGAAAACCATGGAAGCGACCAAGGTGCCGGGCCTGTTCTTCATCGGCGAAGTGGTTGACGTTACCGGCCACCTGGGGGGATTTAATTTCCAGTGGGCTTGGTCTTCGGCGGTTGCCGCGGCGGAGGCGGTGTGAACGCGCTTGCACCGGTCCGGCTGGTACTCGACACCAATGTGGTGATCGACTGGCTGGTGTTTGACGACCCGTTCATGGCACCGCTTCGCGAAGGCGTTTCTGCCGGGCTCGTCGAGGTGCTGACCCACGCGGATTTGGTGGACGAACTGGCTCGTGTACTCGGCTACAAGTCGCTGAGTCTCTCCCCCGAACGGCAGGTGGCGATACACGCCCGCTACCTCGCTCAAACGCGAATACCACCGCTGCCCGAAGGGTTTGGCCGCCGCAATCTGATGCTGCCCGGTGGATTTCCCCGATGCCGCGACCGCGACGACGAAGTGTTCCTTGCCCTTGCGTTTCACGCCAGGGCCGACTGGCTGGCCTCGCGCGACAACGCCGTGCTCGGCCTGAAAAAACGCCTCGAAGCATTTCGTCTCAAGGTGTTGAATGTTTCGCAAACGATTGCGGCACTTGCTGAACGATTGGAATCCATGTCCGGCGACCAACACGAGGCTGCTCCGTGAGTCGCCAATCAAAGTCTCTGTTGTTTCTGGCGTGGCTCGGGATCCTCGTGCTGTGTGCCTATGCCGCGTCGAACACCGGCATCGGCCGCGACTACGTTCGCGATGTCGTCTATGCATCGAGGATTGCCAACGGGCTCGAATTCCCTGCGGCCGGACCGGTATTCAACAACACGCTGCAGTTGGGCCCGCTGTGGTTTTACCTTTGCGCGATCCCGATCCTGCTCGGCGGCGGCTACCAGTCTGTCGCCGTTTTCATCGCGCTCCTCGGCGCCTGCAAGTATTTCTTGGCCTATCAAGTGGGAAGGCGGTTGATCGATGATCGTTTTGGCGCGCTTGTGGCAACGGCGGTGTTCATTTCCGGTTGGACTTGGATGCCACTGAAAATGCCGACCCATTCGGCGGTTGGCGAAACCGCGGCTTGGGGCCTGCTGCTCGTGGGGCTGATCTGGTGGAAACAGCCGGGCCCGGCACGCAGCTTTGCCCTCGGCCTGGTTGCGTCGCTTTGCCTGCATGCCCATCCAACCCACCTGCCGTTGGTCCTAGCCAGTACAGGAGTCGCACTGGCGCTGGCGGTGCGTCGGCGCAGCACAGGAGTCTTTTGCGCGTTTACAACAGGCGGCCTGCTTCCAGTGCTGCCCTACCTGGCGCTGCAAACCGTCAACGGTTGGCCGGACGTAGGCAGCGCATCGCAATATGCGGGTTCGCACATGGCGCTGCCGTCGCTGGCACGCACAGCCGAGACCTTGCTGGGCGTCTTGGTCAACGGTCACTCGCATGAGCTGCAGTACTCGGCGCACTATTCGGGCGGCAACGCGTCGGTCCTCGCGTTCAGCTACGCTGCGGTGGTCATCGCCGGTCTTGCAATGCTGGCCGCACAATGGCTGCGCGGCGGCACGATCGAAACAAGGGAGCGCCGCCTCGTCGGTGCTGCGCTGCTCGCATTCGTGGCGCAGTTTGCCTTCCTGCTGCTGGCGCGTCCGTTCATGACCTTCTGGATGCTGTTCAGCCTGCTGCCGTTCCTTGCGTTGTGCGTGGCGCTAGGCCTGCGCGCGATGATCCGCACACGGCCCGGCTCGCTTGCTGCCGTCATATTCATCGTCACCGCTGTGGCCTTGGTACTCGATGAGTCGCGCATCTATCGCAAGGCCGATTACGACACATTGAGGCTGCCGGAGGAGCCGTTCAAAGGACTCATCGACATCAAGGATCGCCCCGTGGGCGGTACGCTTCATCGCTGGGCGATCTTCCATGCGCGGCACGTCAACACCGTTCGTGACAAGTCACTGGCGTTTTCCCAAGTGCACGGCCAAGCCGCGACAATGCTCGATGAAAGCTTTGCCGCGTTCACGCAGCCGGCTCCGCGAGAAATTCCGACCTTGGGCGGCGTCGGTGGTGGACCGGGTCCGGGCCATATCGCCGGGTTTTACTTGCCGAGCTGGAAGCGCCTTGGCCGCGAAGCCGCAGAAACGGCCGGCGGCATGGCTTGGGTCCGGCCGGCGGGCATCGTTGCACCGGTCAAAGGGCTGCCCCTCGCCGGACCGCAATCAACACGCGATGCCATTGCCAAGCGCGCGGTTCCGCAACGTTCGGCCCAGACGCACGTGTTCGAAACCGCCTGCAGTGCGGTGGTCGCCATCACCAACATGGTGCGCGGATACCAGCTGGTGTCCTCGATCGACGCCCGAGTCGACGGCGCGCCCGTCAAACCGCTGTTCGACGACGGGGCAACGGTATTTTTCCGCTCGGCGCCCTGTGCTTCACCGGCAAAGTCAACATGGCATCTGCGAATCGACGGGCCGGCGGACGGCCTGGACATCATCTGGTTTTAGGGAACTCCAGCCCGGCCGACTCTGCGATCTGGTAGCGCGGTCGTCCCTTGACTTCATCATAGAGCGCAGCAACGTAAATACCGACAATTCCCAACCCGAGCAGGGTAAGGCCGCCAAAGAACGACGTGGCGATGATCGCTGTGGAAAACCCTTCACTGGCGCGGCCCCAGAACTTGTTGGCCAAGGTTTGCACGATCAAGGCGGCCGAGAAGAGCAGGGACAGCACGCCTGACCACAGCACAAATTGCAGCGGCACAGTACTAAAGGCAGTGATATTACGCACCGCATAGCGGGTCAGTGCAGAAGTCGACCATGTGCTGCGGGAACCAGGCACATCCGGTACAGTGAATTCGACCCGCGTTTCGTGAAGCCCGAGCCAGCGGGTGAGACCGCGAAAGAACAGGCGGCGCTCGCCCAATGCACAATATCGATCCACCGCAGGCCGGCTAAGCAGCTTGAAGTCGGTCTGCGCCGCAAGGTCCATGCCGGCCATGCGCGAGAACAATGCGCCGAACAGTTTCGAGCCGAGCGCGCGGATCGGCCCCTGCCCCTGGCGTCCGACGCGAACTGCCGAAACCAGATCGCAGGAGCTGCGATCCATGGCTTCGAGCATCGCGCCAATCAGCGCTGGCGGGTGCTGCAGGTCACCGTCCATCACCAGCACCCGATCGGCGCTGGAAAGTTCCAGCCCGGCTCGGATTGCCGCTTCCTTGCCGAAGTTGCGTGAAAGACGGATGCCGCAAACCGTCGCCGACGCTGCGGCCTGCCGAATGTGGCTCCAGGTGGCGTCCTGTGACCCATCGTCGACGAGAATGACGCGGTATGCGCCCACAGCGTGCCGACCAGTCGATGCCTTTCCCAGCTCAGCCTCAAGTGCAGTCAGGAGGCGGTTGAGGTTTTCGGCCTCATTGTGCAGCGGCACAACAATATCAAGGTTGGTGTTCATCGCGGCGTGAACACCAGAGCACGCAACAGCAGGAAGTTCATCGGCACGATCAGAAGTTCCACTCCCACTTTGGCCACGAGCGGGTGGAGGCCGGCCTCGACACCGACCACCAGCAGCACGGTCGACAGGACGTAGGACAGCGTCCAGACTCCGATGTACCAGAGGGCCTGCACCGCGAACGGCCGCGAGGACGCGGCACGAAAGGTGAAATGGCGATGCAACGCAAAACCGATTGCCGCGCCTGCCACGCGGGCCAGGAATTGCGCCCCCGGGATCCCCATCCAGGCGTAAGTGATGGCAAATACCACGAAATCGGCAGCCCAGCCTGCGCCCATCGTGACGACGTAACGCAGCGCCGTTCCCGCATCACCCAAACGCCGTGCGGCCATCAGCGCGCCTCGGCTTCGCGCGCCAGCAGTTGCGCGGCAACGATCGCACCGAGGAAGGACAGTGCAAAGCCGACAAACACGGCGCGCAGCATCTGGTGGTCCAGCAGCAGGCCAAAGGCGATCGGCGCCACCGCCAGACCGACATCGAGTCCTGAGTAGACCATGCCGTAGACGCGGCCAAATGCGCCCTCCCCGAGCCGGGACTTCGTTGCTGTACGCACCAGCAGGTCTCTTGACGGCCCGGCGATCCCGGCAAGGAACCCCATCGCCGCCATCGCCGGCAACACCAGCCATGCCGGGATGGGCAGGCCGGCTAGCGCCAAAGCGATCAAGGCGCTGGCACCGAATGCGGCGCTGACCGTTCCTTCGAAGCGCGCGCCGGGCTTGGCCAGGAAACCCCCGGCCAGCAGCCCGCATGCGCCGCCGACCAGGTAGGTCGACAAGGCCGAAGTCGCCGTGGCCAGCGACAATCCGTACAGGTCGCGCAGCAGCGAGGGCGCGAAATTCTGCAAGGCGCCAAAACCGAAGGTGGCGAAAAAAAAGAACGCAAAAGAGATCCACACCAAGGGTGCCTTGAGGATGTCGGCAAAGGCCACCTTCAGCACGGGCTTCCCGTCGGCATGCACATGCGCCAGTTCGTACTGGAGACGCTCGCGCTGCCAGACGAGCAAGGACAGGGCCAGCGCGCCGAATCCCGCGGCAACCCAGCCTGCCGTACGCCAACCGGCGGTCGACGCCACGCCGACCATGACGACCGGCGCCAGCGCCCAGCCCAGGTTGCCGGAAAGGCCATGCACGGAAAACGCGTGGCCGAGCCGGTGCGCCGAAACGCGCCGGTTGATAACCGCGAAGTCGGCCGGATGAAACACGCTGTTGCCGCAGCCGGCAACGAACGCGGCCGCCATCAAGCCGGGGAACCCTGGCGCAATCGCCACCAAGGCACCGGAAAGCGTCAGCAGCCCGACGCCTGCGAACAACACCCGATGCGCACCGAATCGATCGACCCAAATGCCGGCCACGGCCTGGCC
>DASUDU010000133.1:0-2129 GCA_036275435.1 Usitatibacteraceae bacterium
GAGATCACCGGCGGCAGCCCCGCGCGAACGTAATGGATCGGCGAGACGCTCTTCGCGATCGCCTCGCGATTCGGCGCGGCGCCGAGCCATTCGATGGCGTAGTGCTTGGCGTTCGGCCCGGACAGCAGGTCCTCGACATCGGTGATGCCGAAATAATTGACGATCGCCGCGACCGTCAGCGGCGGTTCCGTGCCGCTCACCCAGCGCGTGCTGTTATCGGTGGCGCAGGCGCGGTCGAACGGGTTGCCTGGCGGCAGCATGCCGGTGATCAGCGCGAGGTGGCCGCCGGCCGAGCCGCCGGTCAGCACGACGCGGTTGGTGTCGATCTTCAGCGCTTTGGCGCGACCCTGCAGCCAGCGCAGCGCGCAACGCGTGTCCTCCACCGCCGCCGGAGCCGGCGAGACGCGAGCCAGACGATAGCCGACATTGGCCAGCGCAAAGCCCATCTGCAGGTACCGCAGCTGAAACAAGAGCGAGCCTTCCTTGTCGCCCGCGACCCAGCCGCCGCCGTGGAAATTCACCACCAGCGGCACCGCTTCAGTGGCGTCCCGCGGCAGGTACAGGTCGAGTTTCAGTTCGACGTTGTTGGCCACCGCGTAGACCTGGTTGGCGCGTACCTCGTAGCGCCTGCCCAGCAACTCGGAAAGATCCACCGCGCTTTCGCTGGAAGCGGCCGGCGGCTCGAGTGCGTGCGCCGCCGTTGCGGCCAGGCCGAGCAGCGCGGCCAGCAGCGCAACGCCGAGTCGCGGGGAGAGTTTCAGCATGTCAACCTCCGTGGCGTGAAAGCCGGGAGAATAGGATAGCAGGCGCAGCATTCCGTTGACGCGGTTGGACCACCAGCGAGCCCTTGCCGATCCAGGGACTATTGCAGCGTGTTGCCGATGCGGCGCTTGACCGCGATGACATCGCCGGCACCAACCGCGCCGGACAAGTTGATGTCGAACCAGAAGTTTTCCCGGGCGACAGGTTGGCCGCTGTGCGCTTTGGTGGCGAGGACATCGCCGACCCCGATTTGCCCGTTTGCGCTGACATCGCCGATCAGGAAACCGGCCGAAACGGTGGCATCCAAAAGGCCATTGATTCCCGTGAGGCGGACTTTCACGCGCTTGCCGTCGGCCATGTTGGGCGCAAGTTTTACCCGCACCTCATTGCCGAACACGGACACGGCATCCGGCATGATTGGCGAACCGCTCCCATCCTCGATGCTTGTCGCTCCGCTGGCGGTGACGAGGGTATTGAGCACGAAGACAATTTCATGCCCGGTTGCCGGGGCGCGCGGCTCGATGGTGATCGCACCATTGATCGGCGCCGACGCATCCAGTTCCAGATCGAATACCGTGGGTCCATGCTGTTTGCGCGAAACCACGGCAATCAGCAGTGGCGTCGCGCCCGCGGCAGGCGTCACCGAGACCGGAGCCGACGGCGGACTGGTGCCCGCGGCATTGCTCGCGGTTGCCGTGCACGCATACGTCGTTCCATTGGTGAGCCCGGTCAACGTGACCCATTCGCCGGTCGACGAGCCGCTGCTGGTTCCCGGCGTGCAACTGACCGTCCAGCTGTTCACCGGCAGGCCGCCACCCACGAGCGGCTGCGTGATGCGGAACGACGCGGCAGCGTCACCGCCGATGGTTTGGGCGATCACCGGCGCCAGCGGGCGCAGGTCGACAAACGTTGCCGTGATGCTGTTGGTGAGACCGGCAACCAGATTGCAATTTCCGCTGCCGGAACAGGCACCGCTCCAGCCGGCGAAGCCGTAGCCGGCTGCCGGCTCGGGCACCAGGTCCAATGCCGTGCCTTGATCGAGCAGGGTGCTGCAAGGCGCGCTGCAATCGAGCCCGATCGCGCTGGCGCGAACGCGGCCCGCGCCGGTGATGTCCAGGACCAGCACCGCCTGCGAGCCGGTGCGCGCGCTGAAGGCCAGCGCGCGGTCGCCCACTTGCACCTGCATGACAGTCGTGGTGTTGTAATTTGCGCTGGTCGTAAGCCTCAGTTGCAGCGTCTGCCCCGCCTGGATGGAACCGGGGCCGCTGGTGAATGGTCCGCCGCTGATGCTGTATTCGCCGCCGGAAACGGTGATGCCGATGGTGTCATTGATGTTTTCGACCAGTCGCGTCTCCGAATAGACGGTG
>DASUDU010000134.1:0-2724 GCA_036275435.1 Usitatibacteraceae bacterium
AGGATTTCTTCGGCCAGGCGATCCACAGCGCGCCGTCAGGATGCAGCCGGGCGGCGACGTCCGCGAGGCGCTTTTCCAACGCCGCGCGGGTCGGGCAGGTCAGCAACACCAGCGGCGCGCCCTTGGGCAATTTCGTGCCGACCCGCGCTGCGGCGGGCAACGGGGCAATCGCCGCGACCAGCGCAGGTGGCGCGTCGACGAGCGCCAGCGTGCCGCCTTCCTTGAGGCCGAGCTTTTGCGCAAGCGGCGTGCCGCTGTAGCCGGCCGGATTGGCGCGCATGGCCATTACTTTTCGGTTTCCACGTCGGGAATATGGTTGAAGGCGATGGCCAGCTTGCCGTGGTCGAGCGCGCGGTGCGCACCGCCAAAGTACGCGGCGTGCTTGCCGAAGCGCGTGTTGAGCTGGTCGATGGTGGCGTTGAGGCGGTGCTTCTGCTCGGTGCGCTCGAGGTCGTCGAACAGCCGCGCCGACTGGTGGCTCGCATCGGAAAAGCCGCCCAGCACCACCGCCACCTGCAGCGGCACGAGCCCCTTTTTCTTCGGGTACTTCGTCCACAGGCCGTCGAGCGCGTGCAGCAGGTCCAGCGTGTCCTCGGTTTCCAGGAAGCGCGATTCGTTTTCGAATGCAGGCCCGTTGAGGAACTTGACCTTGATCGCCATGTGTCCGGCGAAAAAGCCGGCCTTCCGGAGACGCATTGCCGCCTTCTGTGTCAGGCGGTTGATCACCGCGTAGGCATCGTCGCGGTTGCGCAGTTCCGGACCCAGCACGTGCGAATGGCTGATCGAGCTCGCGCCGTGATCGATGTCGTGCACCTCGGCGCCGCGCAGTCGCGCGTGAAAGCGCTCGCCGCCGACCCCGCCCCAGATGGTGCGCATTTGCTCGGGCGTCAGCGCGTAGAGCTGTTCCATGTTGTGGATCCGGTGGCGCTTGAGGCGCAGTTCCATGTTCTCGCCGATGCCGGACAGGGCGCGCAACGGCAGGTGCAGGATCTTTGCCGGCACGTCCTCGACATCGAGGATCACCAGCCCGTCGGGCTTTTGCATGTCGGAGGCGAGCTTGGCCAGGAAGGTATTCGGCGCGATGCCGATCGACACCTTCAGGTATTCGCCGACCTTGGCCGCGAGGTTTTGCTTGATCGCGCGGGCAAGCTCGACGATCCGCTCGCGATCGCGGTATCCGGCGGGCAGATCGCAGACCATTTCGTCGATGGACAGCACCTCGCGCACCGGGGCAATCTCATCGACTGCCTTTACGGCCTTGTGGTGGAAATCGATGTACAGCTCGTGGCGCGCGATGACCAGTTCGATGTGCGGGATCAATCGCTTGGCATCCCCCACCTTGGTCAGGGTTTTCACGCCGAATTGCTTCGCCTCGTAGCTGGCCGCGATCAGCGAGGTGGTGTCGGCCAGCATCGGCACCACGCCGACCGGCTTGCCGCGCAGCTCCGGGCGCACCTGCTGCTCGCAGGAGGCGAAATAGGAGTTGAAATCGACCAGCAGGGACTTGAGCGCCATCGAAACAGGCTACACCGGTTCGCCTTCGGGCGTGCGCCGCGGGGCGACTCAGTCGGGCAGGTCGGTCATCGCCAGGAAGATGCGTGCCAGCTGCTCGATCCCCTCGCGATCGTCCGCATCAAAGCGCGCCGCCTTCGGGCTATCGAGGTCGAGCACGCCGATCAGCCGGTCTCCGTGCAGCAACGGGACCACGATTTCCGAATTCGACGCGCTGTCGCAGGCGATGTGGCCGGGAAAGGCATGCACATCCTCGACCACTTGCGTCGTGCGCGTGAAGGCGGCAGCGCCGCAGACGCCGCGCGCAACGGGAAAGACATCGATGCGCACACAGGCCGGCTTGCCCTGGAACGGTCCCAGCACCAGCTGGTTGCCTTGGAGCAGGTAGAAGCCTGCCCAGTTGAGGTCCGGCAAGGTGTTGAACAGCAGGGCTGCGCAATTGGCCGCGTTGGCGATGAAATCGCGCTCGCCGGTCAGCAGCGCTTCGAGTTGCGCGGCGATTTCGGCGTAGGCGGCGGGCTTGTCGAGCGACGGGGCGAGGGCGGCTGGGGCGAACATGCGCGGGGCGGAAACGGAAAGCCGCAGTATATCGCCGCGCCGCACGCTGGCCTTGTGCAGGCGCGCGCGACCAGCGACCGGAAAAAACGAAACGGCCGCCCGCGCAGCATCGCGGGCGGCCGTTTCCAGCGCAAACCTGGTGAAACCTAGTTTGTCGCCGGAGCGGTCTTTTGCTTGTCGTGCTTTTGCTTGGCGATGTGCCGGCTTTGCTTGTTCTGCATGTGGGTGAGTTTGGCGCGTTCCTTCTTGGTCACGGTGCCGTCGGCCTTGGCTTTGTCTTCGGCGGCTGCGACCTTTGCCTGGCCCTTTTCGAGGCGCGCGGCTTCCTTGGCGGTCAGCTGGCCGGAGGCCTTGCCCTGCTCGATGCGCGCTTCCTGGCGGGCTTCGCGCTTGTCGACGCGCGGAGTGGACGACTGGGCGAACGCGGGGGTGATGAACAGTGCGGCAACGGCGGTGGCAACGAGGGTTTTCATGTTCATGGTCTTCTCCTGGGTTGGGGGCGCGGCGCCGGGAATTGTGCCGCACGCCTTCGAACAACGACCGCCGCGCCCCCGCGTTTACCCGTGCCTGCGGCCAATTGTATCCAGGCGTAACGGACTCGACGCCGCGTTTCCCGCAGGCGGCGTGCAAAAAAGTCCTTGACTGGCGGCCATT
>DASUDU010000135.1:0-2184 GCA_036275435.1 Usitatibacteraceae bacterium
GCCGTGCGCGGGCAGAACTCGGAGGTCTTGACGAGCGCCCGGTTGCCGGCGGCGATGGCACCGATCAGCGGCGACAGCGTCAGCAGCACCGGCACGTTCCACGGGCCGATCACGCCGATGATGCCGCGCGGCTGATAGTGAATCCGCGCCTTGGCGAGCGGAAACTGCGGGCTCCAACCGGCCCGGCGCGGGCGCATCCATTTCTTGAGGTGCTTTCGCGTATGGCGAATCTCGCCGAGCAGGCCGATCACGTCCGCAAAGAAGGTCTCGTGCCGCGAACGGTGGCCGAAGTCCGCATCGACCGCGTCCAGAATCCGCTCGTGATGGTCCACCACCGCCTGGCGCAGGCGCTTCAGTGCCTCGATGCGGTGCGCGTAGCTGGTCGGCCCGACGCGCAGGAAGGCCGCGCGTTGCGCCTCGTAAACCGGCAGCAACGGGTTGTCCGTTGCCTGCGGGGCGCTGTGCAGGGCCAGGCGGTTGGTGTCGTTCATTGCTCGCTCCTCACGATCGTTGGGCCATCGAAAATCCGTTTTCCACGTACGCCTGCCACCCGCATCGGGGTGGCGGGCGGTACCGCGCAGCTACTTGCTCGAACCGGACTTGCTGCCGTAACCCCGCGGGGTCTCCAGCAGACGTAACTGCGGTTCCACGTGGCCCTTGCGCCGGGCCACACCGTGGTACGAGTTTTCCTCGACGTCCTCGTTACCCCACTGGTGCCAGCCCGGCCGCGGGAAGCGCGCGAACAGCTCCAGATACGGCCCCGGCGAGCAGGCCTCGATGATGTCGTAAATCTCGTCGGGCTTGCGCGAATGCTCGCGCTTGCGGGTGGGCAGCAGATTCACCTGGGTGCGGCCTGGCGGCAGCGTGCGCATGCTGCCGCGCACCCCGAACAGCACCAGTTCGGTGACGTTGCGAAAGTAAAAGCCGACGCCCCGGCCATCCGATCCGCCGTCCTTGCGCACCTTGTGCCAGACGAGGTTCGACTTGTACGTGAATCCCCACGCCTCCATCACGCGCAGGCCCTCGGCCAGCAACGCATTGGGCACCCACAGGTAAAGGTGCGATCGGGCCGCGGCCAGTTTGGCGACCGGCAGTTCGAGAATCTCTCGCTGTTCCATGGTCGGGTAGCGCAGCAGGCGCCGGTGCTCGGGCGCCACCTTGCCGGTGCGGTTCTGAAACTGCCACGGCGGGTCCGCCAGGATGGTCGCGTACTGGCCGGTCATCTTGGCCAGCAGGTCCTCGGCCGGGTTCGGCTCGGTCAGGCTGTAAATCTTGGCAGTCAAGTCCTTACTCCCCGCTGTGCACCGTGACGACCTGCGCCGGGATGCCAATCAACAACAACGGACACGGATTCCCGACGCCGCGACGCACGCGATCTTCCAGCTTTCGCCAATGCGTAGTCGCCTCGCCGAACTTGTCCGACACGAAGGCGTGCGCCCAACCGTCCTCGAACGAGTTTCTTGCCTTGGCCGCCTGCTCGATAAGCCCGATCTGGCGCTGCGTCGGCGCGTAAAACCGCGATGCCGCGGTCAGATCCCTGATGCCCGCTTGCCGGGCGAAAGCCGCCACCAGGTCGCGCAGCGCATTGTGCAGTGACTCGCCGCGCGTGACGATGGCGCCGACGGATATCACGCCGTCGGCATGCAGGCGTTTGAAATTCTCAAGGTCCCGATCGAAGAACGGATCCTTGTTGTTCCACTCGATTTCGAGCGCGAACGTGCCGCCGGCAAAACGCTTGACGTGGTCGATTTCGTGCGAGGTCGACTCCTTCTCAACGCCATCGACGATCTTCCTGATCACAAAGTTGTGCCTGCGCCAGCCGTGCGTGTCGGCGAGCGCGCGGCGCAGGCGCTGCGTCATGGCGCCCTCGCCGCCACCACCGCGCACCAGTTCCTCCACCGGAATTTCGATCCCCGACAGGGCTTCCTCCAGCTCGGCCACGGCCTCCGGCATGTCGTGCCGCAGGATCGCTTCCGCGTGGTGCAGGGCGAGCACCTGAAAGCCCTTGTTCTTGAGTTGTTCGAACATGTCGTTGGTTGCGGCCTACCCGCGCGCGGCCACCTTGGCCCACGTGTCCCGCAGCGACACGGTGCGGTTCCACACCGGCGCGCCGGGGCGGCTGTCGGGGTCGGGCGTGAAGTAGCCGAGGCGCTCGAACTGCACGGCGCCGCTGGCGTCGGCGAG
>DASUDU010000136.1:0-3786 GCA_036275435.1 Usitatibacteraceae bacterium
GCCTTCGAGGACGATTCCGGCGTTGCTGCCGTGGCGGCGGAACAGGCGCTCGAGAAAATCGGCAGGCAGGCGCGGGTGCTGTGCCTGCAATGCGCGCAACGCCTCACCCCGGTCGTCGAACGCTCCGCCGGGCAGCGCCGCTTTCGCGGTCCACGGGGGGCCGAGCCGCGGGTAGTAGGGCGCCAGCTGCTCCAGCGCATGCTCAGCCAACTTGCGATAGGTGGTGAGCTTGCCGCCAAACACCGACAGCAGAGGCGATGACGTTCCAGCCGCTTCAAGGCGGAACACGTAGTCGCGGGTGATCGCCGACGGGTCACCCTGGCCATCATCGTAGAGCGGACGCACGCCGGCATAGCTCCAGACGATGTCGCGTTCGCGCAGCGGTTTGGCCAGGTAGCGGTTGACCGCCCGCAGCAGGTAGGCGGTTTCGTCCGGCGAAATCGCGCGGGCCTCGTCGAGCGCACTGATGGCCACGTCGGTGGTGCCGATTAGCGTGAAGCGGCCTTCGTAGGGAATGACGAAGATCACCCGCTGGTCGTCGTTTTGCAGCAGGTAGGCATGCGCGAACTCGTGGATGCGCGGCACGACGATGTGGCTGCCCTTGACCAGGCGCACCGTCGCATCCGAGGCAACGTGCAGCGCATCGTCGAGCACCGCCTTGACCCATGGTCCCGCGGCATTGACCACACCGCGCGCCTGCAGCACCTCATCGCGGGCTTGGCCGCGCGCGCGCACGGTCAGGCGCCATCCGTGGCCCGCGCGTTCACCGCTGCGCAACTTGCAGCCGACGCGCACCACGGCACCCTTGTCGCGCGCCGAGAGCGCATTGGCCAGCGTCAGTCGCGCATCGTCGACGCGCGTGTCCGAATAGAGGAAACCGCGCGCAAAAACCGGCTTGAGCGCAGCCGAATAGCGCGGGTCCGGGAATTCGATGCGGCGCGACCGCGGCAGGGAAATGTGCCCGCCAAGGTGATCGTAGAGCAACAGGCCGGCACGCACCATCCACGCCGGACGCATCGACCGGTCGTGCGGAACGATGAATTCCGCCGGCTCGATGAGGTGCGGCGCCAGCTTGAGCAGCACCTCGCGCTCCCTGAGCGATTCGCGCACCAGGCGGAACTCGTAATGCTCGAGGTAACGCAGGCCGCCATGCACCATCTTCGAGCTCCACTGGCTGGTGGCCGAGGCGATGTCGCCCTGCTCGATCAGCACCACCGACAACCCGCGACCAGCCGCGTCGCGGGCGATGCCGCAGCCGTTGATACCGCCGCCGATCACGGCGAGGTCGAAAGAATCGTTTGTCATTCGGTGCTCAATTTTCGCCGATCAACGCCGCTCCGGCGCCGATGCAGGCAACGGAAGCCCGGACAAGCCGGGACAGCAGATCCCGTCGATTGCCCGAGACGAAGCATTTACCAGCGACCCCGAAATCGCTCCAGCCACAATAGCGAGATGGAAGTCTTGGCATCGGTGATGCGGCCGTCGCCAACCATCTCGATGGCTTCCTGGAACGGCAGGGAAAACACCTCGAGGAATTCGCCCTCGTCCCGGCGATGGCCGATGAAGGTCAGGTCGCGCGCGACATGCAGCTCGATCACCTCATTGGAATAGCCGATGCCCATGTGCATGCTGGCCACGTGCTGCCAGCTGCGCGCCTCGTAACCGGCTTCCTCCATCAACTCACGACGCGCCGTGTCGGCGTGGGGCTCGCCGGGGTCGATCTTGCCGGCGGGCAACTCGATGAAATGGCGGCGCACCGGGTAGCGGTACTGGTGCTCGAACACCAGCGTGTCGGCGTCGATGAAGGCGGCGATCACCACGGCCCCCGGATGCAGCACGTACTCGCGCCAGGATTCGCTGCCGTCGGGCAAGCGCACGCGGTCGGCATTGACCTTGACCAGTTTGCCGTCGAGGATGCGCTCGCTGTCGAGTGTGAATTCAGTGAAATCCGGGAATTGCTGAGGCACTGCGAAAACCGCCTGTGGAATTGGATACCGGGCGCGGGGCGCCCGGCCAACCGCCATTGTAAGGGCACCTGCCGGGACCGTGATGCACGGCGGGATCGGGCGAGCGCCCGGCCGGAAACTACAGGGAGCGCTGGATGGCGGACAGGCACGCGCTCATCAGGCCGCCGGGAACGAGGCCCAGCACCAGCAGCGCAAGAACGTTCACGGCCATGACCATGCGCACTCCGCCGGGGGCGACAATCGCCATCTCGCCTTGCGGCGCGTCGAAATACATGAGCTTGACCACGCGCAGGTAGTAGAACGCGCCGATGACACTCATCAGCACCGCGAACACCACCAGCCAGGTGTATCCGGCATTGAGCGCGCCTTCGAGCACCGACAGCTTGGCCCAGAAGCCGAGGAACGGCGGGATGCCGGCCATTGAGAACATGATGATCAGCAACAGGAACGCGAGCCACGGCGAGCGCTGGTTGAGCCCTTTCAGGTCGTCGAGCCTGTCGGCCTCGAAGCCCTCGCGCGACAGCAGCATGATCATGCCGAAGCCGGCGACGCTCATCATCGCGTAGGAAATCGCGTAGAACATGCCGGAGGCATAGCCGTTCTTGGTGCCGGCAAGGATGCCCAGCAGCAGGAAACCCATGTGCGAGATGGTCGAATACGCCAGCATGCGTTTCAGGTTGGTCTGCGAGATGGCGATCAGGTTGCCCAGTGCCATCGATGCCACGGCCATGATCACCAGCATGCCCTGCCAATCGGCCGTCGCCCCGGCCAGGGAGTCGGCGAGGATGCGGATCATGAAGCCGAATGCGGCAATCTTCGGTGCGCCGCCGATGAACAGCGTCATCGCCGTCGGCGCGCCGTGGTAGACATCGGGAATCCACATGTGGAACGGCACCACGCCGAGCTTGAAGGCCAGGCCGGCAACCACGAACACCAGCCCGAACATGATCAACGGGTCATTGGCGCGGCTGTACTCGACAGTCTTGGCAATCTTCGCCACGTCGAGCGAACCCGCGGCCCCATAGATCATCGACATGCCGTAGAGCAGCAGGCCCGAGGCGATTGCGCCGAGGATAAAGTACTTCATCGCCGCTTCCGAGGCAACCGGCGACTCGCGGTTCAGGGCGACCATCGCGTAGCTGGACAGCGCCAGCACTTCCAGCCCCATGTACAGGGACACAAAGTGGTTGGCCGAAACCATCACCATCATGCCCAGCGTGGCAAACAGCACCAGCATCACGAACTCGCCGCTGTAGATGCGCCGGGCGCTCAGGTACGGCCGGCTGTAGACCAGCGTTACCGCGACCGCGACCAGGATCGCAATCTTGAGCAGCGCCGACAGCGGGTCGAGGACGAACATTCCGGAAAACGCCAACTGCGGCCGAGCCGGAAAGCCGGCCATCACGGTCACCGCCGTCACGCCCAGCACCACCAGCGCGATGAACTCGAGCATTGCCGCACGATCCTCGCTCTTCGAGAACAGGTCGTAGGCCATGATCAGCAAGATGCCGGTCAGCAGGAAAATCTCGGGCCATGCGGCGGCGATTTGGATCTGGGCGAGGTTCATGACGGCGGCTTAATTGAGTTTTCCGGCGGCGACGTGCTTGAGCAGCGCGTCGACCGTCGAGTGCATGACGTCGGTCACCGGGAACGGGTAGATGCCCATCAGCAACACGGCAACGGCGAGCAGCGAGAGGAACAGCATTTCGCGGCCGTTGATGTCGGTCAGGTCGCGCACGTGGTCGTTGGCGATGTCGCCGAAGATGACGCGCTTGACCATCCACAGGGTATAGGCCGCGCCGAGGATCAGCGTCGTGGC
>DASUDU010000137.1:0-4073 GCA_036275435.1 Usitatibacteraceae bacterium
TTCGAAGCCTGGCCGAAAACCAGCGGCTCGCCGTGCGCGTCAGCACGCCCGCGGCGCGTGAGCGGTTCGATGCCGGGCGGACTCTCTATACCCGCCGGATCGGCGATCTCAACCTTGCCTGCGCCTCGTGCCACGTCCTCAAGGCCGGAAACCTGTATGGCGAGCGCGGCCTGTCGGCGGCCATCGGGCAGACGGTTGGCTGGCCACGGCTGCAGCCGGGCGGCGCGCTGCGCACCTTGCAGCAGCAGTTCCAGGCGTGCTTTCGCCGCGCCGGGGCGGTTCCGCCCGAATTGGGCAGCGACGAGCTGAATACCCTCGAGTACTACCTGACATTCCTGTCCAACGGCCTGCCCTTGCGGCCGCTGCAGGTCCACCGTTGAGCACCGCACCTTTCCTGAGCCTGCCGCCCATGCCCGCCGCTTCGATTGCACGCTTCCTGCTTCGCGCGAAAGTCCTCGTTCCCCTGGCCTTGGTCATCGCCGCCGTTGCGGGCGGCGTGGTCATGAAACGCCAGGCGGACAAGGTCCAGGCCGACCGCTACCGCACGGCCAGCGTCGACAAGGGCGCCATCCAGCAGCGCATCACCGCCAACGGCACGCTCAATCCGGTCACGGTGGTCAACGTCGGCACGCAAGTTTCCGGGACGGTGGTCAAGCTGCACACCGATTACAACCGGCCGGTCAAGGCGGGCGAGGTGCTGCTCGAACTCGATCCGGCCCTGATCAAGGCGTCGATCGCGCAGATCGAAGCCAACCTGCGCTCGGCCGAAGCCACCCAGCGACTGGCCGAAAGCACGATGAAGCGCAACCAGGAACTGGTCGCCAAGGGGTTCATCTCGCCGGCAACGCTGGAGCAGAATCAGAAGGAAGTCGACGTGGCGAAGGCGCAGGTCGCGCAGGTGAAGTCGCAGCTCGATCGCGAGCGCACCAATCTGGCCTATACCATCATCCGCTCGCCGATCAACGGCACCATCATCGATCGCAAGATCGACGTCGGGCAGACGGTCGCAGCAAGCTTTTCGACGCCGACCCTGTTCCAGATCGCCAGGGACCTGCACAAGATGCAGATCGACACCTCGGTCGCGGAAGCCGATGTCGGGCGCCTGTCCGACGGCATGCCGATCCGCTTCACGGTCGATGCATATCCGGATCGCGATTTCAACGGTACCATCCGCATGGTGCGGCTCAACCCGACGATCCAGCAGAACGTCGTCACCTACAACGTGATCGTCGATGTCAGCAACGACGACAATGTCCTGAAACCCGGCATGACCGCGCAAGTGTCGATGGTGGTCGCCTCGAAGAGCGACGTGGTGCGCATCCCCAACGCGGCGCTGCGCTTCAAGCCGCCCAAGGACGAGGTTCGCGACAAGACCAGGAAGCCCGAGGAGCGCAAGGCCGCAGCATCCGCTTCCGGCGAAACCGCGAAGCCGGCTCAAGCCGGCGCGGGGGAGCAACGCGGCGAGGGTGCACGGCAACGCAAGCCGCCAACGCGCGTCTACAAGGTCGGGCCGGACGGGGAATTGCTCGCCGTCGACATCCAGACCGGAATCGCCAGCAACCAGTTCACCGAGCTGCTCTCGGGTGACGTCAAACCCGGTGACGACCTGGTGGTCCGCGACATGCTGGACAAGGGAGCGAAGAAGTCGTGATCGGAAAACTCCTTGATGGGCGTGCCGTTCCTGGCAACATTGCCCGGAAAGCCACGCCAGTCCACGACTTTTTCAATTGGCACGGGTGATGGCTGCCCTGCCCCAGCCGGCCGCGTCGGCGCTCATCGAATTGGCCGGCATCCGCAAGAGCTACGTGACCGGCGACATCGAAACGCCGGTGCTGCACGGCATCGACCTGACCATCCGTCGCGGCGAGTTCGTCGCCATCATGGGGCAATCGGGATCCGGAAAATCGACGTTGATGAACATCCTCGGCTGCCTCGACACACCCAGCGCCGGCAGCTATTTTCTCAACGGCGAGGACGTCGCGCACCTGTCCGACAACGCCCTGGCAAAAGTGCGCAACAAGACCATCGGCTTCGTCTTCCAGGGTTTCAACCTCCTCAAACGCATGCCGCTGGTCGACAACGTCGCGCTGCCGCTGCTCTATGCCGGAGCGAGCATGGCCGAGGCGCGGCGGCGCGCGGCGGCAAAGCTGGCGCAGACCGGACTCGGTGAGTTCACCAGGCGCCTGCCCAACCAGATCTCGGGCGGACAACAGCAGCGCGTAGCCATCGCCCGATCGCTGGTTTGCGACCCGGCGCTGATCCTCGCCGACGAACCAACCGGCAACCTCGACACGGCGACCAGCCGTGAGATCATGGACCTGTTCACACGCCTCAATGCCGAGCAGGGCATCACCATGCTCATCGTCACCCATGAGGCCGATGTGGCGCGCTATGCCCGGCGGCTGGTCCGGCTCAAGGACGGGCTGGTGACGTACGATGGGCCGGTCGCCGACGCACATTTGTAGGGGACAGCATGAGTTTCTGGCAGGTGATGATCGAAGCCTTCCGCGCCATGGGCATGAATCGCCTGCGCGCCGGGTTGACCATGCTCGGCATCATCATCGGTGTCGGCGCCGTGGTGCTGATGCTGGCCATCGGCGAATCGGTGCGCACCGACATCAACCAGCGCATCGCCGCGATGGGCTCGAACCTGTTCATCATCTTTCCCGGGTCGTCGACATCCAACGGGGTGCGCGCCGGGCGCGGCGCGGCGCAAACGCTGACGCAGGCCGATGCGCAGTCCCTGGCCTCCATCGAAAACGTGCAATACAGCGCGCCAATCCTGACCCAGCCGTTCCAGGTCTCGGCGGGCAACAACAACTGGAACGCGATGGTCTACGGCGTAACGCCCGACTATTTCTCCATCAAGGCCTGGGACACCGACCTGGGCAGCCTGTTCGGCGAGGTCGAGATGCGCTCGTTGTCGCGCGTGGCCATCGTCGGCCGGACCACCGCGCAGAACCTGTTCGGGGAAATGAACCCGGTCGGCCAGACCATCCGCATCCGCAACAAGCCGTTCGAGATCATCGGCGTGCTCGCCGACAAGGGATCCGACCTGGGCGGCGGCGACCAGGACGACGCCGTGTTCATCCCGCTGTCCACCGCGCGCCAGCAGGTGATCCGCACCTGGTTCCCGGGCAGCGTCAACATGATCATGGTGCAGGCCGCCAGCGCCGAGCGGATGAAGGATGTCGAGTACGACATCACGCAGACACTGCGCATCCGCCACCGCATCCGCGAGGACCAGGAGGACGATTTCACGGTGCGCGACCTGTCCGCGATCGCCGAGGCCGCGCAGGGCATCGCCACCATGCTCACGCTGCTGCTGGGCGCGATCGGCTCGATCTCGCTGATTGTCGGCGGCATCGGCATCATGAACATCATGCTCGTTTCGGTGACCGAACGCACCCGCGAGATCGGCATCCGCATGGCACTTGGCGCCAAGCGCCGCGACGTGTTGCTGCAGTTCCTCACCGAGGCCATCGTGATCTGCGTCTGCGGCGGCGCGGTGGGCGTCGGCGTGGCGTATCTGGGCAGCATCGCCATCACCAAGTTCTCGCCGCTTGCGGTGGGAATCTCGCCGGCCGGCATCGCCATCGCCTTCACCTTCTCGGCAATCGTCGGCGTGTTCTTCGGGTTCTATCCGGCGCGGCGCGCAGCGGGTTTGCGGCCCGTGGAGGCGCTGCGCTATGAGTGAGGCCGGTCTCCACCGGCGCCGCCGCGAGACTGGTGGCATTCGTTTCCTCGGGAAGTTTGTCGTTTGTTCGTTTGCCGGTCGGGCTTGCGTGCGCGGCAGGAATCCACCTCTGCACGTTCAAGGAGTCGCATGAAACTGCTATTGGGCGCCACGGTATTCCTTTCTTCGTTCCTGCTGTTTCTCGTTCAACCCGTCGTCGCCAAGCAACTGCTACCGCGCTTCGGCGGATCAGCCGGCGTCTGGGTTGTTTGCATGGTGTTTTTCCAGTCGCTGCTGCTGCTCGGATATTTTTACGCGCACGGGCTGGTCACCCGGATTCCCGCCAAGTCCCAGCGCAATCTCCATGTCGTCGTCATCGCGATTGCGATCTTGACGT
>DASUDU010000138.1:0-4360 GCA_036275435.1 Usitatibacteraceae bacterium
ACGCCGGCGCCGACTACAACCGCAACCGCGACGCAATGATCGCCGAAGGGCTCATCAAGGCCGCGGACAGCCGCATCATCTGGACCTCGGCACCGCTGCCCAACGACGCCTTCGCGGTTTCGAAGGAGTTGTTCCGCGACAAGGCACTCCTGGCCAGGCTGACCCGGGCGCTGGAGGCGATCGGGCCGCAGCTGAAGACCCGGCCGAACCTGCTGCCGGCGAACTACACCGGCTTCGTCGCCACCGACAATGCGTACTACCAGCCGATTCGCGACGCCGGCCTGGAAACCGGCAAGCTTGCGCCGGTGAAGAAATAGGCGCGAAACGACCGCATCGGCCCTGCACATGCACACCACGACGCTGGCGGCCGCGCCGGAACTTCCGGCAACCCGGGGCGGCTTTTCCTCGCGCCGCTCGACGATTCTGCTCGCCGCCTATGCGCTGCTGGTGGCGGTCTGCGTTTCCAGCCTGATCCACGCCGGCGACTTTTCGCTCGGCCGCAAGCCCTGGCAGAACCTGCTGCAAACCGCGGAGGAGCTGTCGACCCCCAGCGTGTTCAAGCTCTGGTTCGGCAGCACCGCGCTCGAATACAAGGCCGACGACGGCCGCGTGCTGCGTGTCGACAACGAGCGCGCCAGCGAGGCGCGCTTTCTGGCCGGCTTGGCCGAGGCGATGTGGACCACGTTCAAGATCGCCACGCTCGGTTCGCTGTTGGCGGCGATGCTCGGCGCGCCGCTCGGCTTCCTGTCGGCCAGAAATATGCACGCACCCGCGGCGGTCGCGTGGCTGGCCCGGCGCATCCTCGATGTCTGCCGCTCGATCCACACGCTGGTGTTCGGCCTGCTTCTCGTCGGCATCATCGGCCTGGGACCGATGGCCGGGATCCTCGCCATCGCCTTCCATTCGATGGGCTCCTGGGGAAAGCTCTACGCCGAATCGATCGAGACGCTGGACATGCGGCCGATCGAGGCGGTGCGCGCCACCGGCGCCACCCCGGCCCAGGTGTTCCTGTTCGCCGTGTGGCCGGCGCTGCTGCCCAACTTCGTTTCGAACCACCTCTACATCTGGGAATACAACATGCGCGACTCGACCGTGCTCGGCCTAATCGGCGCCGGCGGGCTGGGCCTGTTGCTGACCGAGGCCGTCTCGCTGTTCCAGTGGGGCCGGTTGTCGACGCTGCTGATCGCGATCGTGCTGATGGTGGTGGCGTTCGACGCGTTGTCGCGCCGCATCCGCAACGCGGTGCTCTGACCGCGCTAGCGCCCGGCTTCGGCAGTCAGCGACTCGCCGAAAATCCACGTGCGGGTGATGTGCAGGACGTCGGTGTCGGCGCGAAAATCGCTGGGGAACGGGGCGAACGGCGAGGACAGCGTGACGATGCGCTTGACCGCATCCTTGAGGATCCTGTCGGCGCGCTGGGTGTGGATCTCGATGCCCTCGACCTCGCCGTTGGCCTTGATCGCCACCGTCACCTGGACGTTGCCGCGAATGCCGCGCGCACGCGCCGCTTCCGGGTAATTGAGGTTGCCGACCCGTTCGATCTTCTGCCGCCACTGGTCGACGTAGGCCGCGAAGCGGTATTCCTGGGTGCGACCGCCGACGAAATGGCGCTTCGGGCGCTGCTGGTAGGCCGAGTATTCGCGCGCGATCTGCGCCTCGAGCCTGGCGATCTCGATCGATTTCTGCATCAGCTCGGCGGCGCTGACCGGCTTGGGCTCGCCGCTTTTTTCCGGCGACACCTCGGCCTGCATCACCTTGGCGGCGGCCTTGGCCTGCGTCATCAGCGTATTCAGCTCCTGCTCGAGCTGCTTAACCTTCTTCTGCGCCTCGACCGGGTTTTGCGCCGGCGTCTGGTCGATCGCCGGCAGCGGCGTCGCGGCACGGCGCTTCTCGTCGGTGTTGCCGCCGCCATCGAGGTTGGCCTGCGCCAGGGCATCTGCCTTGGTCGGCTTGGTCGTCGATTTGGCGTTGACCAGCACCACGTCCATCGCGTTGTGCGGCGAGACGAACTTGTTCGGGTCGAAGATCTGCACCCCGACGCCCAGGATCAGGACCAGGTGGAAGGCCACCGAGAACAGCGCCGAGGACTGCATCGGCACGGAAACGGCCAGCGCGCGCTGGATCGACAGGGCCACCGGCGGCGGCGGCATCGCCGCGACGGCGTCGAGACGCGCATCGAACCGTGCGCGTACGTCGCGGGCGATGGCTCGCGGCTTATCGAGCATCGGTCATCCGGTCATCGATCGGGATTCGGCGGCATGCGCCGATTTTAGCAGCGCCCTGCTCGCGGCCCTCAGGAAACCAGCGCGAAGCGGCCGCCGATCGACCAGAAATCGAGCTCGCCGGCCTCCACGGTGACGGCGGTCTTCGGCGGCAGCTCCGGATTGCCCGTCAATTTCACCACCAGCGGCATGGCGCTGGCGCGCACCAGCTCGTCGCGGATGATGCTGCCCTCGAAACGCGTCAACCCTTCCTGGGCCAGGTAGCGCAGGCACCAGTAGCGCTCGAGGTTGCGCTGGAACTCGTTGTACGCGTCATAGGTCAGGTCGAAACGGCGCGCAAGCTCGCCCAGCGCCTGCAGCGAATCGCGCGAGCGCCTTGAATACGGCGGCGCCTCGCCATTCAGGTAGGCGATCAACTGACGCTGGTTGACCAGGTCGACGTAGCGGCGCAACGGCGAGCTGGTCCAGGCATATTGCGCGACGCCAAGCCCCTCGTGCGGCAGCGCGTCGGTGCTAATGCGCGTCTTGCCGTTTAGCTGGGTGCGGTAGATTGCCGCGACGCTGTTGTCGGCGAGCAGCTTTCCCCACTCGCTGTTGGCCAGGATCATCAGCTCCGAAACCAGCGTATCGACCGGGTTGCCGCGCCGGCGCGCGGCAATCGCCACGCGCCCGTCCACAACGTCGATGTTGAAATCGACGCGCTCGCCCAGGTCGTCCTTGGCCGAGCGCCGCTGCGCCAGCGCCAGCGCCGCACGGTGCAGGGTGAGCAATTCGGCGCCGAACGGGCCGTCGACGCGCCCGGCCGCGACGCTGTCCTCGTGAAAGCGCGACTCGAGCTCGCCGATGCGCAGGTTCGCCGCGATTTCGACTTCCTCCACCACCGAGCGGATCCCGGCCAGCGCGAAGGTCTGCGCATCGAACGTGGCATAGCACGACACCACCGGCACCGCGCGCCCGGCCGCCAGCGTCGCCGCAGCGACCATCGACTCGGGAAACATGGTGATCTTGTCGCCGGGAAAGTAGACCGTGGACAAGCGTTCCGCCGCCTGCGCCTCGAGCGCGGAACCGGGCGGGGCGAACAGCGCCGGGGCGGCGATGTGGATGCCGATTTCCATCGCCCCATCGCCCAGCGCGGTGAGCGAAAACGCATCGTCGATCTCCGTGGTGCCGGCATCGTCGATGCTGAACGCCCTGACCGTGGCGCGCGGCAGCGCCGGCGGCATTGCCGGCGCCAGGTCGTCGGTGGGCGCGCGCCCTTTCGGGAAATATTCGTGCAGGAAGCGCCCGAGGTGGAACTGGTAGTGCGCGTTGTCGCGGTCCGGCCATGCGCCCGCGGCAAAGAACAGTTGCGGCAGCGGCACCTGGGATTCCGCGACCGCCTGCTCGGTGGCCTTGGCCATGAGCGTGTTGCGGTCGGGTCGGTAGAGCAGCGTGTCGCGGTGCGGCCGCAGTTCCTCGGGCATTACGCCGCTGCGCAGTTGCGCGACCCAGCCGGCCATCTGCGCGGCCTCGCGCTGCTTGCGCTCGATCGAGGCCAGCGCGGCCTTGAGGTTCTGTTCCGGCGCCTTCTGGTAGCGTCCCTTGCCGCGCTTGTAGAAATACATCGGCGAGGCGTGCAGTTTCTGCGCGACGGCGGCCGACTCGATGGCGCCGGGCTTGTGGCCGAAGTATTCCTCGGCCATCTGCTCGCAGCCGAATTCGGCGTCGCCGGAAACATCCCAGAGGAACTGCGGGTCGATCCCGGCGGCCGCCTGGTCCACGGCCGGGAGGAACTCCCCGAGCGCGGAATCGAAGCGCAGGATCACCGCGGACGACTTGATCTTGCTGCGCTTGCCGGTGACCGACTCGACCTGCAGCGAGGTGCCGATGTCGGACATCACGTGCGCGACCTTGAAACCGCCGTCTTCCTCGTAAAACACATTCATCGCGTCGCCGTCCGGCAGCAAGGGGAGGGCAATTATAGCGGTGCGCCCTCGCGCATTCGCCGCGCGAGCCTGCGGCGCTCAATCGCGCAGCGACTCCCACGGGTAGAGCGGATCGGAGTAGCCGGGGGTGGACGGATGTCCGGGCGCGACGCGCTGGTTGACGAAGGCCTCGTCGCCGTCGCTGAAGGCGCACTCCGGGGCGTCGACGTATTC
>DASUDU010000139.1:0-5081 GCA_036275435.1 Usitatibacteraceae bacterium
CAGGCGTCCATCTGCTGCACGATGCCGGCGATGGTGTCGGCAATCAGCTTGCGATCCTTGGCCGTCAGCGGGCGCTGGTTGTCGTCGATGATCTCGGCGCCGAGCGCGTCGGCAAACTTCATGGCCATGCCCATCATGCGCTCGAACGTGCCAATGGGGTCGATGGTGCGCGGCACGTCCAGCGAAAACGTCAGGCCGGTCAGGTAGGGGCCGGCGTCGCGGATGCTCGGCGGCTCGTTGCTGTTCTGGTTGCGCAGGCCGAACAGCAGGTGCCCGGTCGCGTCGCGCAGGGCGTATTCGCCGCTGTCGCACAGCGACAGGCCCGAGGCCTCGGCCAGTCCGCGCACCTTGGTGTTGGCAAAGGTGACGCCGTTCTTCCCGGTCAGGTGGACGACGATTTCGATGTCGGTCTCGGCACACAGGTTGTCGACCTTGCGCGCGCGCTCGAGCAGCGCAGCCACATCCTCGCGCTGCGACACCGCGCCGATGCTGCCGGCAAAGGCGGCGACCATCTCGTCGAAGGCGCGCGCCAGCGTCGCGTCCACCGGCCCGGCGCGACTGGCCAGCTGCAGCCCGGCGCGCAACTCGCGAAACGCCAGGTCGTCGTCGGTGTTGTCGTCGATCGGCACCCAGACCCCGTTAACCAGGCCTTCCCAGCGCACGAACGAGCCGAGCTGCCGGCTGGACTCGATTCCCTGCCAGATCTCGTCAACGCCCATCGGCCGGTCGGCCAGCACCAGCGCCACGCTGTCGATCTGGCCGTGGATCGACGGGTGGTCGAGCCCCTTGGGCGCGACCGGCGTGACCGGCTGTTCAACGACCGGCGCCAGCTTGCCGGCTTCGATATCGTCGCCGACCGGCGCGACGTTGCCGATCTTCGGTTCGATGCGCGCCCCCATCAGGACATCCGCGTGCTCGCCGCTGAACGCGCTTTCGATCTTCTTCTTGTGGCGCGATTCCTGCCAGTGGTTGTACCCCATCACCACCACGGCAATGAGGATGGCCGCGCCGGCCAGTGCAAGTTGGAAATCGCTCATGGAAGTCAGGTTCCTCCTGGCAGCATAACAAGAAGCCCAAGGACTGGCGCGCGTTTCCGGGCAGAAATGCCTGCAAAGCCGCGCCGGCAGCCGGGTTTGCTCATGCGGCCACCTGCTGCGGGGGCGCCGCAAAGCGCCGCGCGGCATCGATGTCGACCTCGACAATGCGCGACACGCCCGGTTCATTCATCGTCACGCCGACCAGCTGCTCGCCCATTTCCATGGTCACCTTGTTGTGGGTGATGAACAGGAACTGCGTCGAGGCCGACATCTTGCGCACCATCTCGCAGAACCGATCGGTGTTGGCGTCGTCGAGCGGCGCATCGACCTCGTCGAGGAGGCAGAACGGCGCCGGGTTGAGGCGGAACAGCGCAAACACCAGCGACAGCGCGGTGAGCGCCTTCTCGCCGCCGGACAGCAGCTGGATCGACTGGTTTTTCTTGCCCGGCGGCTGCGCGAACACCTGCAGCCCGGCATCGAGGATTTCCTCGCCGGTGAGACGCAGGTAGGCGTTGCCGCCGCCGAACAACGACGGGAACAGCTCCATGAAATTGCGATTGACCGCATCGAACGTGGTTTGCAGCAGCTCGCGCGTTTCCCGGTCGATGCGCTTGATCGCCGCTTCCAGCGTGGCCACCGCCTCGTTCAGGTCCTTCGACTGCGCATCGAGGAACTCCTTGCGGCCGGAGGCCTGCTCGAGTTCGGCCAGCGCCGCGAGGTTCACCGCGCCCAGTTCGGCAATCGCGGCATTGAGCCGGTTGATCTCAGCCTGGTATGCCGTGGAACGGGTTCGCCGCTCGACCGTTTCGGCCAGCTCCTCGAGGTTCGCGCCGGCGGCCTCAAGCTGGCGCGCAAAGTTCTCTTCGTTGATGCGCGCTTCCTGCTCCTTCATGCGCAGGTCGGTGATACGGTCGCGCAGCGGCTGCAGGCTTTTCTCGATCGCCGCCTTGCGCTCCTCGAGTTCGCGCAGCCGCCCGGAGGCGCTGTCCATCGCCTCGCGCGCCGCGGCGAGCGCCTTTTCCTTTTCCCCACGCGCGGCCAGCGCCGCCTGCAGTCGCTCCTGCAGGTTGCCCTCGCGCAGGCTTTCGAGTTCGACCGTAAGGCTGGCGCGGCTGGCGATCAGCGCCTCGGCACGCCGGCCCAGCTCCGCGACCATGTCGGTCAGCGCCTTGATCTTGTCGTGGCAGGATCGCTCGAAATAATTGGCCTCCTGCGCCGCGCGCTCGGCCGCGTTGACCCGATCGCGTGCCGCCTGCAGCGCCTGTTCGGCCGCCTGCTGGCTCGTTTCCAACTCCACCAGCCGGTCGGTCTGCTCGGCGATGCGGTTGCCGCTTTCCTCGAGGCGCGCCTGCGCCTCGGCCATTTCGGCACGCTCGCGTTCGGCCTCGGCATCGATCCCGGCCAGTTCCTCGCGGATCGCGGCGCGCCGCGCTTCGGCCTGTTCAACCGCCTGCGACAGCTTCAAGGCCTGCATCGACAAGCCGTGTTCGTGGTTCCGATCGGCGGCGATGGCCGCGCGCAGTTCGCGCAGCATCGCCTGCGTGCCGGCAAGGTCCGCCTCGACCTGGCGCTGCGCCGATTCCAGGGCGTGTCGCGCGGCGATCTTGCCCGGCAGGTCGGCCTTGAGCGACTCGATCTCGCGCTGGCGCTGCAGCACGCCGTGCAATTCCGACTGCGGGCCATGGAATACCAGGCCATGCTGGCTGTAGAGGTGGCCGTTGGCGGTGACCAGCACCGCGCCGAACGGCAGATCCTGCATCCGCGCGCGCGCGTCGGACTCGTCTTCGAGCACAAACACGTTGGCCAGGGATTCGCGCACGAAGGGCATCACCCCGGCGTCCGCGGCGCTGACCCAGGCGGACAGCGGCGTGAGGCCGGCAGGCGCGGCAACGTCTGCGCGGCCGTTTTCGACATACAGCGCGACGCTGCCCGGGGGCGGATCGGCGGCAAAGCGCGCGATGTCCGCCGGATTGGCCAGGCGGATCGCGTTGAGCTTGAGACCGAGGGCGGATTCGAGCGCATCCTCCCAGCCGGCTTTGATCTTGATCGACTGCCAAAGGCGCGGTGCAACGTCAAGGCCGAACTTCGACAGCCACATCGCCAGGCGATTGTTGTTGTCCAGGCGCGCCTGCTGGTTTTGCAGCGCCAACAGCGCCGCCTCGATGCGCGCCAACTCGCGGGTGGCGTCGCCGATCTTCTGGATCGACTGGGTGCGCGCCGCCTCCAGGTCATGCAGGCGCTTTTCCGCCGCGCCCAGCGCCTCGTCCTGCTGCAAGACCTTCTCCCGCAGGGCTTGGCGCTCGGCCTCGATGCGCGCGACCTCGGCCGGATCGGGAATCACCAGGTTCATGTTCTCGCTGGTAAGCCGGTTGCGCCGCTGTTCGAGCTGCGACAGGTTCTTCAGGGCATTGGCCTCGCGCGCCTGGTCGATCGACTGCCCGGCCTCCGCACTGCGCACCTCGTTTTCCGCCGCGCGCGTCGCCTGCGCCGCGGCCTTGACGCGCTCCTCGAAAGCCGGAACCTCGAGCTTGACCGCCTCGACCTGGCCGCGCGCCTCGCCGACCTTGTCGATGCCGGAGGCCAGCTCGCGGTGCCAGCGCTCCAGTTCGTGGGCGGTCGATTCGCGGTTGGTCTCGACCTCGCCGACCTGCTGTGCCAGCGCACCGAGCTGGGTGGCAAGCCGCCGGCGGTTCTCGCCCAGGTAGTTGATCTCCTGCTCGAGTTGCACCACCGCGCTGTTGGCCTCGAACAGCGCGCCCTGCGCCGCGGTCAGCTGGTCGGTCTCCGCGTAATGGTCCTGGCGCAGCCGGTCCAGATCGGCTTCGGTTTCGCGCAGGCGCGCGATCTCGGCCTCGAAGCCGGTTTCTGTCTTGGTGATTTCGTTGGCGTGGCGCTCCCGCGCCGCCTTCATCTCGCGCTGCCGGGTGAATGCCCAGAGGTTTTCGTTCAGCTTCAGTTCGCCGTTGTACTCATGGTACTTGGCAGCGACGGCAGCCTGCCCGGTGAGTTTTTCGACCTGTTTGTCGAGTTCGGACAGGATGTCGGCAACCCGGTGCAGGTTTTCGCGCGAATCCTCGAGGCGCGCCTCGGTCTCGCGGCGGCGCTCCCGGTATTTCGAGACGCCCGCAACCTCTTCGAGGAACACCCGCAACTCCTCGGGCTTCGAGGTGATCACGCGGGAAATCATGCCCTGTTCGATGATCGCATAGGCGCGCGGGCCCAGCCCGGTGCCGAGGAATATGTCGGTGATGTCGCGCCGGCGCACGTGCTGGCCGTTGATGTAGTAATCGGAATTGCCGTCGCGCGTGAGCACCCGCTTGACGGAGATTTCCGAATAGGCCCCCCACTGCCCGCCGATGCGTCCCAGCGAGTTGTCGAACACCAGTTCGACACTGGCGCGCCCGCCGGGCTTGCGGCTGGTCGATCCGTTGAAGATGACGTCTTCCATCTTCTCGCCGCGCAGGTGCTTGGCCGAGGATTCGCCGAGCACCCAGCGCACGGCATCGATGACATTGGACTTGCCGCAACCGTTCGGGCCGACGACCCCGACCAGCTGGCCCGGCACCGCGATGGAAGTAGGATCGACGAAGGACTTGAAACCGGCCAGCTTGATGTGGGAAAGACGCACGGGGTTTTTGCTCGGGTGGGGCCGCGCGCAACGGCCGCGGCGGCTGATTGCAAGAAGACCCGCGCGGTCGCCGGGAGTGGCGGGCATGCGGGTCTCGTAGAATAGGCAAAATTCTAGCCCATTGACCCGACAAATCCGGAATGCATCATGGCGCGCCGCGCGAAAAAAGAAAGCACATCAAGAAGCAGCCCTAAGTCCTTGAAGCGCAACGGCGCACAAGCGACACTCACTCAATTGGGCAGCCAGCCGACCGCGCAGCCGTCGCGGCGGCTCGAGACCTTTGCCAATCCCAATCCCGGCCGCGACTACCTGATTCACATGGAGATCCCGGAATTCACCTGCCTGTGTCCGGTGACCGGGCAGCCGGATTTCGCCACGCTGACCCTCGACATGGTGCCGGGCAAGCGCTGCATCGA
>DASUDU010000140.1:0-3688 GCA_036275435.1 Usitatibacteraceae bacterium
CAAATCGAAAAAAATTGCGAAGAACCTCGGCCTGAAGGAACCGGCGCACCTGGCGAAGATCTGCGTCGATTGCCACGGCCACTGGATCCCGGCCGAGCGGCGCGGCGAGCGCTTCAAGTTCGAGGAAGGCATCACCTGCGAGTCCTGCCACGGCCCTGCCGAAAAGTGGATCACCCCACACGTCAATCCGGTATCCGACCCGGCGGCACACCACAAGGCCAACATCGACAACGGCCTGTATGACACGGCCGATGCGACCTCGCGCGCGCGGCTCTGTCTGTCCTGCCACTTCGGCAACAAGGATAAGCTGGTGACCCACCGCATCATGGGCGCGGGGCACCCGCGCATGAGCTTCGAGCTCGACACTTTCACCGAGATCGCGCCCAAGCATTTCAGCGTCGACAAGGACTACGCCGAGCGGAAGACCGTCTGGGACGGGGTGAAGACCTGGGCGGTCGGCCAGGCGCTGGCGGTGTCCGAAACCATGGATATCCTGGCCGACGACAAGCGCGGCCGCGACGGCATCTTCCCGGAACTGGTGCTGTTCGATTGCCACGCCTGCCACCACGCGATGAGCGATGGCCGCTGGAAGCCGAAGTCCGCCTTCGGCCCGAGCATTTCTCCGGGGCTGGTGCGCCTCAATGACGCGAACATGATGATGCTCAAGGTGCTGGCATCCTCGATCGACGCGCCGCTGGGCGAGCGCGTGCGCGAACAGGTGCAGAAGCTGCACCGCGCCGCCGCCGGCGACGGCGACTTGAAGGGCGAGGCTGCGGCGCTCAAGAAGCTCGCCGCCGAGACCGTGCCGGTGATCGCAAGAAGCGAGTTCAACGCCGCGCGCGTCAGGAAGGTACTGTCGCTGCTCATCGACGACGGGCTCGCCGGGCACTACAGCGACTACGCCGCGGCCGAGCAGGCGACGCTGGCGCTGCAAAGCGTCGGCAGCTTCCTCGCCCGCCAGGGCGGGCTGCCGGGCGCGCCGCGTTTCAACGCGACGCTGAAGAAACTCCATGAAGTCCTGAAGAACGACGAAAAGTACCAGCCGCAGCAATTCGTCGCGCAATTGCAGGCCCTGCGCGCGCAGGTCCAATGAGCGGAGCAATGCCATGAACGAAAAATTCAAGATCGCCGTCGTCGGGTCGGGCCCTTCCGGGCTTTCCGCGGCCGCGCACGCGGCGGAACTGAAAGTCCCGCACATCCTGCTCGAGGCCGAGCAGCATCCCGCCGACACCATCTACAAGTACCAGAAGGGCAAGCACGTGATGGCCGAGCCGGGCGTGCTGCCGCTCAGAAGCCCGATGAGTTTTTCCGCCGGAACGCGCGAGGCGATTCTCGGAGCCTGGGACAACGAATTGAAGAAATACGCGGTCAACATCCGCTATGGCGCGCAGGTGGCGGGCATCAGCGGCACCAAGGGCGACTTCACCATCACCCTGTCAAACAAGCAGACCGTGCAGGCCGAGCACGTCATCCTGTCGATCGGCCTGCAGGGCAACATCCGCAAACTCGGTGTCGCCGGGGAGGACCTGCCCAATGTGCAGTACCAGCTCGACGACCCGGAAGAATTTTCCGACGAAACCATCATCGTCGTCGGCGCGGGCGATGCCGCGATCGAGAATGCGCTCGGCCTTGCCAAGCAGAACCGGGTGGTGCTGATCAACCGCAACGACGAATTCGCCCGTTGCAAGGAAGGCAACCTCTCGCTGGTGCTGGCGGCGATCTCCGAAGGCAAGCTCGAATGCCGCTACGGCACCAAGGTCGAGCGCGTGGACGAAAACGAGCCGGGCGCGGATTTCCCGATGACTTTCCACGCCAAGACGCCGACTGGCGCCGAGGCGATCCCCTGCCATCGCGTGATCGGCCGGCTGGGCGCGACGCCGCCCCGCAAGCTCGTCGAGGGCTTTGGCATCACCTTCCCCAACGACGACCCGAAAGCCGTGCCGGTGCTCTCGCCGCAATATGAATCAAACGTCCCCGGCATTTACATCGTCGGCGCGCTGGGCGGCTATCCGCTGATCAAGCAGGCGATGAACCAGGGCTATGAGGCGGTTGAGTACATCCTCGGCAACCTGGTCGAGCCGGCCGACGAGCCGGTGTTGAAGGCCAAGTTCAAGAACGTCAAGATCACAACCGTGACCGAAGCGGTGCAGCATATCCAGAACAGCGTCCCGCTACTTTCCGGGCTGACCCTGCTGCAACTGCGCGAACTGCTGCTCGAAAGCGAGATCCACCGCCCGGCCGAAGGCGAGGTGGTGTTCGCCAAGAACGACTACACCAACTCGTTCTATTCCATCGTCGAAGGCAGCGTGGTGGTCGAGGCCACCACAACAACCGGGGCGCCGATCGCGTTCAAGCTGGAAAAGGGCGATTTCTTCGGCGAGCTGGGGTTGTTGTCTGGGCGTCGGCGCACCGCCACCGTGCGCGCCGAAAAACGCACGCTGCTGCTCGAAACACCGCGGCGCGCAATGCTCAAGCTGATCGCCTCGGTCGACTCGGTGCGAAAGACGCTCGACCAGGTGATGATGCGCCGCGCCATCCGGCAATACCTGTCGGCAACGATCCGCGAATCGGAAGTCGACTACCTGGTCGGCACGGCGACGATCAAGAAGTACGCGACCAACGACGTGCTGTTCAAGGAAGGCGATGTGGCCGACGGGCTGTACCTGATCCGCCGCGGCTCGGTCACCGTGTCGCGCCTGATGGCCGGCAAGGAGATCGTGCTTTCCTACGTCGCGGCCGGTAATTACGTTGGCGAGATGGCGCTGTTGAGCGCGGCGCCGCGCTCGGCGACGGTGAAGGCTGCCGTGCCGACCGAAGCGATCATGCTCGAGGCGAAGCGTTTCAACGAGGTGATGTCCTCGCATTCGACGGTGCGCGCCTCGGTCGACAGCCGCTCGATGGACCGCATGCGCTCCAACCAGGCGATGGAGTCGGGTGAGTCGGGCAACATCATCTCGTTCCTGATGAAGCAGGGCCTTGGCGAAGCCACCGACGTCCTGCTGATCGACGAGGCGCTGTGCGTGCGCTGCGACAATTGCGAAAAGGCCTGCGCCGAAACGCACGGCGGAACGTCGCGCCTGAACCGCGAGGCCGGGCCGACCTACGCGCAGATCCACGTGCCCACCAGCTGCCGTCACTGCGAGCACCCGCATTGCATGAAGGACTGTCCGCCGGACGCCATCCACCGTTCCGCCGGCGGCGAGGTGTTCATTGCCGACACCTGCATCGGCTGCGGCAACTGCCAGAAAAACTGCCCGTACGGCGTGATCCAGATGGCGCCGGTGGCGGACAAGAAAAGTGGTTCGAGCCTGGTCTCGTGGCTGCTGTTCGGCGTCGGCCGCGAACCCGGGCCGATCAAGGCGAGCTACGACAAATCGGCGCCGAAAAAGGCCGTCAAGTGCGACATGTGCAAGGACCAAAAAGGCGGCCCGGCCTGTGTGCGTTCCTGCCCCACGGGCGCGGCGTTGCGCGTTTCGCCGGAGAAATTCATGTCCTACACGGCGAGCGACTAGCGGCCTGGCGCTTTGCGCAACACGGGGGGCGGGCAGGCGCCCAGGCCGCTGTTGCGTACCGATCCTCCTTTTGGCATTTCCCATGGCGGTTCCCCTCGCCGCCGCCCACTGCGTTGCGCACCACCGGTGCATCCGAAATTGCGCGCAGGGCCAGCAAATTGCCACCGCACTGCAGC
>DASUDU010000141.1:0-3178 GCA_036275435.1 Usitatibacteraceae bacterium
ACTGGCCATCGTGCAGGGGCTGGGCTATCCCGCGCCCAACCTTTCGCATTTTCGCTCGATTGAAATCTGGGAGACCGCGTCGAAGTCCGACGAGTACCTGGACAGCGGCTGGCTGGCGCGCGCCTTTGCGGCACACCCGGCGCCCAAGGACTTCGCCGCCGACGGCGTGGTTGTTGGCTCCAACGAAATGGGGCCGCTTTCCGGTGCCGGCGTGCGGGTGATCGCGCTGGCCAACACCGAGCAGTTCCTGCGCAACGCGCGGCTCGCCAATCCGGGTGTCGATTCGCGCAATGCGGCTTTGAAACACATTCTCGCGGTGGAACAGGAAATCGTCCATGCCGCAGGCAAGCTCAATACGCAATTCCCGTTCAAGACCGAGTTCCCGCGAAGCGCCTTCGGCAACCAGATCCGTACGGCGGCGCAACTGGCCGCAAACAAGGCCGGAGTGGGCGTGGTGCGCCTGACCCTCGGCGGCTTCGATACCCACGCCAACCAGCTCGGCACGCACGCCAACCTGCTCAAGGAACTGGCCGAGGGGATCGTTGCGCTGAAGGGAGCGTTGGCGGAATTGAGCCGCTGGGATGACACGATGGTCATGACGTATGCCGAGTTCGGCCGCCGGCCGAAAGAAAACCAGAGCGGCGGCACAGACCACGGCACGGCCAGCGTGCATCTGGTTACCGGCGGCCGCATTGCCGGCGGCCTTTACGGCGAAGCGCCCGCGCTCGATCGCCTCGATGGAAACGGCAACCTGCCGTTTGCGGTCGATTTTCGTTCGCTCTATGCCACCGTGCTTGACCGGTGGTGGACGCTTGATTCGGCCCGCATCCTGGGTGGAAAGTTCGTGCCGCTGGAACTGCTCAAGTCCTAGCAGGATAGGGCCAAAGTCCTTGACTGGCGTGCCGTTTGGGGCGAAAACGGCTGAAAACCCGCGCCGGTTCTGGGTTTTTTTGGCAGCCCAAACCGCGGTGGAGCGCATCTCAAGACTTGATGGGCGACCTGCCTGGGATGCCCACGGTTGCCAAGGGGCTTGTCATCGGTGGCGAATATAATGCTGCGCTCAGCCCTATTGTCCTTCCATGAACCTGTTCGCCGTCGAAACCTCCACCGAACGGCTGTCGCTTGCCATCCTGCGCGACGGGTCCGTTTTCGAGCGCGACGTCGAAGCCGGCCAGACACATTCGGACTTGGCGCTGCCGCTGATGCGCGAATTGTTCGCCGAGGCGAAAATTGCGATCAAGGACCTTGATGCCATTGTCTTCGGACAGGGGCCGGGATCCTTTACGGGGGTGCGCATTGCCTGCGGTCTGGCCCAGGGCCTGTCGCTGGGATCGGGCGTGCCGATGCTCGCGGTCGAAACCCAGATGCTCGTCGCCGAGCAGGTTGGCGCGGCCAAGGTTGTCGTGGCGCTGGATGCGCGCATGGACGAGATCTACCTGGCGGCCTATGAACACGACGCCGCAGCGGCCTGTGGCTGGTGTTCGAGCCTGCCCCCGTGCCTTGTGCGCAAGGACGATTTGCCCGCGCTGCGTGGGGCCGACTGGGTGCTGGCGGGCTCGGCGACCGCAAGCGACAGCCTGCTGGGTGCGTTGGAATCGTCCTATGCGCCGCAGCTGGGCGCCATACTCCCGGGAATCGCGCCGCGCGCGCGCGATGCGCTCGGCATTGCTGTCCGGGAGATCGGCCGGAGCGGGCTCGACCGTTGCGTCGCGGCCCGCGATGCCGCGCCGCTATACCTGCGCAACCGCGTGGCGCTGACGATCGAGGAGCGCGCTGCGGCGCGTGCGGTTGCGTCGTGAGTGCCGTCCGCGTTTCCCGGACCGGCGCTGCACCGGCCTGGCGCCCGATGAACGAGCAGGACGTCAACAATGTTGCGTCGATCGAGCGCGACGTCTATGTGTTTCCGTGGAGCGCCGGGAATTTTCGCGATTCGCTGGCGGCCGGCTACCAATGCACCTGCGCGCAAATGGATCGTCAACTGGTCGGCTACTCGATCGTCATGACTGCGCTCGATGAGGCGCATTTGCTCAACCTCGCGGTGGCCCGGGCCTGGCAGGGGCAGGGCATCGGCCGGCGCATGATGGAACACCTCATTGCGGGCGCGCGGGCCGAGAAACGCGAGAACTTCTACCTCGAAGTGCGGCCGTCGAACATTGCCGGGCGCCGGCTTTATGACCAACTCGGTTTTCGCGAACTCGGATTGCGCCGCGGCTATTACCCTGCGGTCGGCGGGCGCGAGGACGCCTTGTTTCTCGGATTGCGTCTGAAGGCCGCATGATCGTCCATCGCTTTACGCCGGAGATGCTCGACGTGCTCGAACTGCGCGAGTTGCTGCCGGAGCCGGACCCAGGCGCGCCGACGACGGCGCCGCGCATTCAAGGCGCCGCTGCCGTCACGCCGGACACTCCTGCAGTCGCGATCCGGCCTGTTGCAGCCGACGAGCGCTCGCGGCGCATCGCCGCGCTGGATTGGACTGCCCTTGCCGTCGAGGCAGCGGCCTGCACGGCGTGCGTGCTTTGCCGCCAGCGCAAGCAGGCCGTTCTTGGCGTGGGGGCCGCCCGCGCGACGTGGCTGTTCATCGGTGAAGGCCCGGGCGCCGACGAGGATGTGCAGGGCGAGCCGTTTGTCGGCCAGGCCGGGAAACTCCTCGACGCGATGCTCGCCGCACTCGGGCTGCAACGCGGCCGCGAGGTCTACATTGCCAACGTGGTGAAGTGCCGTCCTCCCGGAAACCGCACACCGACACCCGAGGAAGCGGCCGCGTGCGCGCCGTTCCTGGACCGCCAGATCGAACTGGTGCGGCCCAAGATCATCGTTGCACTGGGCAAGAGCGCCGTGAACCGCCTGACCGGGAGCGAGGCCAGCATGGCCTCGTTGCGCGGCCGCCTGCATGACTACCGCGGCATTCCGGTGGTGGCGACCTACCATCCGGCCTACCTGCTTCGCAACCTCGCGGAAAAGCTCAAGGCCTGGGAAGATCTGATGCTCGCGCAACGGGCGCTCGTCGCAAAAACCGACTAGTTTGTCGCGCGCAGGTCCACGGGCACCTTGCAAAGGCTAGAATCGCACTCACATTAGCGGCACGGTCACCTGATCGGCCAATCTTCTGGGGGTAAATCATGCGCAAGTGGACGGGGCTACTCGTGTTGTCGGCAGTGCTGACGCTTTCGGGCTGCGG
>DASUDU010000142.1:0-2628 GCA_036275435.1 Usitatibacteraceae bacterium
TGGTGGCCGCGTTCATTGTGATGATCATCATCGGCGTGGTTGTTGGTTCGGTAACGGCGATCGGATCCTCGCGCGGTTCTTTCAGCCTCGGCGATGGCAGCGGCGGCAAGGTCACCGTCGATGCCGGCAGCGCTGCGGGCAAGCTCGACCAGTTCGCCAAGAAGATGGAGGAAGCCGGCAAGAAAATGGAAGCGGCGCAAAAAAGCGGCAACCAGGAAGACGCCAACAAGGCGGCGATGGCGGCGCTGGGCACCGTGCTGGGCGGCGGCAAGAACGTCGACCCTGTCGACATCGAGCAACTCAAGCCACTGGTTCCCGAAACCTTCGCCGGGTTGCCCAAGAAATCGAGCAAGGCCGAGAAGGCCGGCGCACTCGGCATCATGGTGTCCAAGGCCGAGGCGCGCTACGGCGACGAGGCCGGCAAGCGCGTCGACCTTGAAATCACCGATGCCGGCGGCGCGGGCGGCATGATGGCCTTTGCCGGCTGGGCGATGGTGCAGGGCGAGCGCGAGGACGAGAGCGGTCGCGAGAAGACCGGCAAGGTCGACGGACGGTTGACGCATGAAAAAATGCGCAAGGATGGCCGCAACGAATTCAGCGTGGTGATTGCCGAGCGTTTTGTGGTCACCGCCAAGGGCAAGGACGTTGACCTCAACGCGCTCAAGTCGGCCGTGGCCGGACTGGACCTGAAGAAGCTCGACGCACTCAAGGACGTTGGCGTCGGCAAGTAGCCATGGGGCGGCCCGTCCGCCGGCCAAGCCGGACCGCTGCATCGCGCGAAGCGCTTGCGGATCGCGTTGAAATCCCGGCGCGCGGCCTGGCTGGGTCCGCTGGCTTCGGACCAACGGCGCACGCTTCCCGGCCACAAGGATGAGCACGGACTGGCTCGCGCGAATTCGCGCCTATGTTGCGGCCGACCTGTCGGTGGAGACGCGCGAGCGCATCATGCGGCCGCTGGCGCTGGCGGCTGTCATCGCTTTCACACCCGTGATGCTGCAAAACGCCTGGCTGGGCCACTGGGCGCTGGCGTCTTTCATCGTCCTCGTGCAGTTGTTGCTGGTGGTGAACTATCGCGCCATGTGCCTTCAACGCCCGCCACCGATCCCGCACGAACTGGTGGCGATTCCGGCCGCGGTGGCGGTCGTCTTCGCGATTTTCGTTCATGGCATCGTCGGGCTGTTCTGGACATTTTCAATTGTCCTGTACGCACATTTCGTGCTGCGCCGACCATTGGCGCTGCTCGTCAGCGCGGCCTTCTTTGTGTTTGTGGTGGCCATCTCGGTGTCGCAGTTCGGTGGCGCGGTCGCGATCCGTGCTGCGCTTTCGCTGCTGATCACGATCATGCTAATCAACATCGTCCTCGACGCGTTGGTGCATGTGCAGCGCAAGATGCTCGATCTGACGGCGACCGATGCGCTCACGGGCGCGGCCAACCGCCGGAACCTCGAAGCAAGCCTGGTGCATGCCGCGGCACGCGCCACGCGCAGCGGCGCTCCGCAGACGCTGCTGCTGTTCGACATCGACCATTTCAAGGATATCAATGACCTCCACGGCCATTCGGTCGGCGACCAGGTGCTCCGGCAACTTGTCGAACGGGTGAACCGGCGCGCACGCGAGGTTGACCTGCTGTTTCGCATCGGCGGAGAAGAATTCCTGTTGCTGGCGACCGATACACGCCTCGGCGACGGGCTGGTGCTCGCGGAGGCGCTGCGGCGCGAGGTGACCAACGCCTCCTGGCCGCAGCAGCACCCGGTCACCATCAGCCTCGGCGTGGCTGAGTATCTCGCCGGTGAATCCTGGGAGTCGTGGATCAAGCGCGCCGACGTGGCGCTCTACCGCGCCAAGCACGCCGGCCGCAACGCCGTCGCCGGTTGAACCGGTGCAGCGCGCCAGCAGCCGTCGACGCCGCCTACAGGTGCTTCTTGAAGAACGCCACAGTCCGGCTCCAGGCCAGCTTGGCCGCCGCGTCGTCGTAGCGCGGCGTCGTGTCGTTGAGAAAGCCGTGCTGGGTTCCCGGGTACTTGTGCATCTCGTAGCGCACATTGGCCGCCTTGAGCGCGGTTTCATAGGCCGGCCAGCCGGCGTTGATGCGTTCGTCGTTTTCCGCATAGTGAATCAGCAGCGGGCATTTGATCGCGGGCACGTCCTCGGCCTTGGGCTGGCCACCGTAGAACGGCACCGCCCCTGCCAGATCCGGCACCTTGGTGGCCAGCATGTTGGCGATGCTGCCGCCATAGCAAAACCCGACGGTGCCGACCTTGCCGGTGCTGGCCGCGTGGGATTTGAGGAAATCGGCGGCGGCGATGAAATCGGCGCGCGCGTGACCCTGGTCGAGTTTGGGGAACAGTTCCCGCGCCTTGTCCTCGTTGCCCGGATAGCCGCCCAGCGGCGTCAGCGCGTCCGGCGCAAACGCAACGAAACCCTCGAGCGCAAGGCGGCGCGCGACATCCTCGGTGTGCGGATTCAAGCCGCGGTTTTCGTGTACCACCACCACCGCCGGCAGCTTGCCGGTGGCATTGGCCGGGATCGCCAGGTAGCCCTTCACCCGGCCGTTTCCCTGCGCCGAAAAATATTCGACGTACTTCGCGTTCAGACGCGCGTCGTCCGGCTTGATCTGCTGCGCTTCTG
>DASUDU010000143.1:0-3380 GCA_036275435.1 Usitatibacteraceae bacterium
GTGCTCTTCTGCTCGGGAAAGGTCTATTACGACCTGGTCGCCGAACGCCAGAAGCGCGCCATCGACGATATCGCCATCTGCCGCATCGAGCAGCTCTACCCGTTCCCGCACGACGAGTTCGCCGCCGAGATCAATCGCTACGCCAACGCCAAGTCGGTGGTGTGGGTGCAGGAGGAGCCGGGCAACCAAGGCGCCTGGCACCGCATCCAGCACTACCTGCTGGCGCACATGCGCCCCGACCAGACCCTCGCGTATTCACTGCGTCCGTCCTCGGCTTCACCCGCCGTCGGCTATCCGGCCAAGCACGCGGAACAGCAGAAGGAACTGGTCGAGGCGGCGCTGACTTGGGAGACCGAACAGAATCACGCATCGCCGCAGGCCAAGACCGTCGTTCTGAAGCGCCCCGCCTGATCCGTTCGTTGCGCCCGCGCACAACCGCAACCGCATCCAAGGAAATTGCCATGCAAATCGAAGTCAAAGTTCCCCCGCTGTCCGAATCGGTCTCCGAGGCGACGCTGGTCTCCTGGCACAAGAAGGCCGGGGAGGCCGTCAAGCGCGACGAAAACCTGATCGACATCGAAACCGACAAGGTGGTGATGGAGTTGCCCGCGCCGGCCGACGGCGTGCTGGTGAAGTTCCTCAAGGGCGACGGCGAATCGGTGAGCGCGGGTGAAGTGATCGCGCTGCTCGATACCGAAGCCAAGGCCAGTGCCGTTGCACCGGCCGCCGCGGCCACGGCTCCGGCAGCCGTCGCAGCGCCCGCGGCTCCGGCCAAGGGAACCGGCGCGGCCTCGCCGGCTGCGGCAAAGATCGCCGCCGAGGCTGGCGTCAACCCGGCCGAGATCGACGGCACCGGCCGCGGTGGGCGGGTGACGAAGGAAGACGTGGTCAACAAGCTTGCCGGTGCCACGGCGCCATTGGCCGCCGCCCGGCCGGCTGCAGCCGCGCCCGCCGCGGCAGTGCCCCCCGGCCCGCGCAGCGAGCAGCGCGTGCCGATGTCGCGGCTCCGGGCGCGGGTCGCCGAGCGCCTCGTGCAGTCGCAGTCGACCGCCGCGATCCTCACCACGTTCAACGAGGTCAACATGGCGCCGGTGATGGAGCTGCGCGCCAAGTACAAGGACAAGTTCGAAAAGGAACACGGCGTGAAGCTGGGCTTCATGAGCTTTTTCGTCAAGGCGGCGGTGCACGCGCTGAAGAAGTACCCGGTGGTCAACGCCTCGATCGACGGCACCGACATTGTCTACCACGGTTATTTCGACATCGGCATCGCGGTTGGGTCCGAGCGCGGCCTGGTGGTGCCGATCCTGCGCGATGCCGACCATCTCAGCATCGCCGACATCGAAAAGAAAATCGCCGAATTCGGCCAGCGTGCCAAGGACGGCAAGCTCACCATCGATGAACTTTCCGGCGGCACGTTCTCGATCTCCAATGGCGGCGTGTTCGGCTCGATGCTGTCCACGCCGATCATCAATCCGCCGCAGTCGGCGATCCTCGGCGTTCATGCCACCAAGGAACGCCCGGTGGTGGAAAACGGCCAGATCGTCATCCGGCCGATGAATTACCTCGCGCTGTCCTACGACCATCGCATCATCGACGGCCGCGAGGCGGTGCTGTCGCTGGTGGCGATAAAGGAGGCGCTGGAGGATCCGGCGCGCCTGCTGCTCGATGTCTGATCCGCAGGCGGCGCGGGAGGGCGGCCCCGATGGCGCGCAGGAAATGGTCGCCGGCGCGGCTGGTGGTGCAGCTGGCGTTTTTCGTGCTCGGTGCGCTGCTGACCGGCTTCCTGACGGTGTTTTTTGCCAAGTTCCTCGCAAGTTTCCTCGGCGCGCACCTGGCGGTGTCGCTCGGCGTCGGCCTGGCCGTGTCGCTGACGCTCTGGCTCACCCAACTGGTTCGCAATCCGCCGTTCCTGCTCAAGGGTACCTCGCCGCTGATCGCCGGCTTTTGCGCCGCGCTGGGTGTGCACATTTCCCGTATCTGGCTTAGTTAACGAACGAGTCCATCCATGTCCAAACAGTTTGATGTTGTCGTCATCGGTGCCGGTCCCGGCGGATACATCGCGGCGATTCGCGCCGCGCAACTCGGGTTCAACACCGCCTGTGTCGAAGGCTGGAGGAATCCCAAGGGCGAATTGGCGCTCGGCGGCACGTGCCTCAATGTCGGCTGCATTCCCTCCAAAGCCCTGTTGCAGTCGTCCGAGCACGTCGAGCAGCTCGAGCACAAGTTCGCCGACCACGGCATTTCCGCCGCCGGCGTCAAGGTCGACCTGGCGAAGATGCAGGCGCGCAAAGACGGCATCGTCGGCAAGATGACCAAGGGCATCGAATTCCTGTTCAAGAAGAACAAGGTGACCTGGGTGAAAGGCTTCGGCAAGCTGGTGTCCTCCGGCGAGATGACGACCATCGAGGTCGCGGACAGCAGCAAGGCAGGCGAGGCGAAGGAAACGATCAGCGCCAAACACGTCATCATCGCCACCGGCTCGAAAGCGCGGCACCTGCCCGGCATTGTGGTCGACAACGTCCATATCTGCGACAACGAGGGCGCGCTGGCGCTGGGCGCGGTGCCCAAGAAGCTCGGTGTGATCGGCGCCGGCGTCATCGGCCTGGAACTGGGCAGCGTCTGGCGCCGCCTCGGCGCGGAAGTCACCATCCTCGAAGCGCTGCCGAATTTCCTCGGCCCCTGCGACGAGGCGGTGGCCAAGGAAGCGTGGAAGATCTTCACCAAGGAGCAGGGCCTCAACATCCGGCTGGGCGTGAAGATCGACAAGGTCACGCAGAAAAAGACCGGCATCCACGTCGAGTACACCGACGACAAGGGGCTCGCGCAAAAACTCGATTGCGACAAGCTGATTGTCTCGGTCGGCCGCGTGCCCAACACCGACGGGCTCGGCGCGGCCAATGTCGGGCTGAAAGTCAGCGAGCGCGGCTTCATCGAGGTCGATGACCATTGCCGCACCAACCTGCCCAACGTCTACGCGATCGGCGACGTGGTGCGCGGGCCGATGCTCGCGCACAAGGCCGAGGACGAGGGCGTGATGGTCGCCGAGCTCATCGCCGGCCAGAAGCCGCACATCGACTACCAGTCGATCCCGTGGATCATCTACACGTCGCCCGAGATCGCCTGGGTCGGCATGAGCGAGCAGCAGGCGAAGGCCCAGGGCATCGCGGTGAAGACCGGCCAGGCGCCGTTCTCCATCAACGGGCGCGCGCTGGGCATGAACGAGCCGACCGGCTTCGTGAAGATCGTCGCCGACGCCGCCACCGACCGCGTGCTCGGCGTCCACATCATCCACGCGCACGCCTCCGATTTGATCCAGGAGGGCGTCACCACGATGGAATTCGCGGGCGCCTCGGAGGACATCGCGCGCATCGTGCACGGGC
>DASUDU010000144.1:0-6286 GCA_036275435.1 Usitatibacteraceae bacterium
CGGTGATGTCGATGCTGGTCACCGGCTCGGCCGCGACGACGATCCAGCGAGCCGGGGTCGGCGAGGTCACCACCGCCTCGAGCACACGGGTGCTGAACAGCTCGGCATTGGCGAAAAACAGCGGTGCATCCCAACGCAACAACACCAGCCCGGGAATGCGGCGAGCTTGCGGGTAGCGCGTGATGTCGTGGTAGCCCTTCAGGCCGTCGACACGGCCGAGAATCGCCGAATATGGTCGCCAACCGTCCCAGAGGAACTCGATGACCGCAATCACGATCGCGAGCGCAATGCCGGGGATCGCGCCCAAGGCAACCACCCCGGCAAGGCAAGCCATCGACAGCCAGAATTCCCATTGCTGGATGCGGTAGATGCGGCGCAGGTCGCCGACCTCGATCAGGCTGATGGCGGACGCGATCACCACCGCCGCCAGCGCGGGGGCCGGCAGGTTGTGCAGCAGGTCCGGCGCCAGCACCAGCAATAGCGCGATCGCCACGGCACCGACCACGCTGGTCAACTGCGTTCGCGCCCCCGCGGCCTCGGCAACCGGTGTGCGTGAGGAACTGCTGCTGATTGGAAACCCCTGGAAGAAGCCGGCCGCCAGGTTGGCCACGCCCAAGCCAACCATTTCCTGATTCGGATCCACCGGCTGCCGGAGCCTCGCCGCGTAGGTACGTGACAGGACGCTGGTGTCGGCAAAGGAGACCAGCGCCACGGCCGCGCCGCCCATCAGGACCGGCACCAGGTCGTCGGGACGCAACACCGGCACAGCGGCTTCGGGCAATCCCTGCGGCAGCGTGCCGAGCACGACGACTGCCGCGTTGCCACCGAGGTCAAGGACACCGGTAACCGCAGTTGCGATCACCACCGCCAGCAGGAATCCCGGAGCGCGTGGAAAGCGCTTGAGCAGCAGGATCGTCAATAGAGCGCCGATGCCGATGGCCATGGCGGTCGGGTTGATGCGCCCGCCCAATACCCCATGAAGGATCGCCTGCGACTGTTGCAGCGGCCCGTCTGCCTGGATCGAAAACCCGAGCAACTTGGGAATCTGGCTGATGATGACGGCAATGGCGATGCCGTTCATGTAGCCGTGGCGAATCGGTTTGGACAGCAGTTCGGTGATGAAACCCAGTCGCGCCAGCCCGCCGACAATGCACAGCGCTCCCGAGACGACGGCCATTGCGCCAGCGAGCGACACGGCGCGCGCCGGGTCTCCCGCCGAAAGCGGGAGGACCACGGCGAGGATGATCGCGGCCAATGCCGAATCCGGTCCCAGCACGAGAATCCGGCTGGGGCCGAACAGCGCGTACGCAAGCAACGGCACGATCGTGGCGTACAGGCCATAGATGCCGGGCACGCCGGAGGCCTGCGCATAGGCAATGCCGACCGGCACCAGCATCGCGGTCAGGACCAGCCCGGCGATGAGGTCATGGCGCAACCACTCCGCGCGGTAGTGCCAGAGCATGCGCAAGCCCGGCAGCCAGCGCGATGCGCCGCGGCGCTCGACTTGCAGCACAGGTTGGGCGACCGGCGCCGGCCTTTCAGGCTCGTTCATCGGCGGATCTTGTCACTTCCGCCGTCAGGCGGGATTGGGTGCCTGGTCTTCGAGCGCGTGGGCAATGGCGCAACCCAGTTCCGCCGCCGCTTCAATGTCCTCGTCGGTGCGCTTGGCTAGCGGCCAATGCAAGGCGAGGCCGTCCTGATCCCAAAGCATCGAAACGCCCGCAGCATGGGCGCGGACTAGGGCGTCGCGGGCGCCTGCGCTCAGGCGGTCCTTCAGTTCCGGCGGGTCACTGAAGACTTCGAAGCGCGTGCTGAAATGCTTTGCCGCATAGGCGACCCGCTGTGCCCGCTTCCAGCTCGACCGGTTGGCGCGCGCCAGGCCGAAGCGCTGCGCGGCATAGGATTGCAGGGCAAACCGTGCCGCCGCGCCGGCCAGGCCGGCAAGCGTGCCGCCGGCTTCATTTGACGCGGTTCGGGATGTTGCCGATTCCGGGATGTTCATGACCAGCATTGCGCCGGGCGCGCGCAGGTATTCCGTGCCCCAGGTCGTCGCCGCGTGGGAGTTGGCGCGCCGAGTTGCCAACCCGTCATCGACTTCACAATTGTCGTTGGTAACCGCGAGGTGCCATCCGATCCCGTCGGTGGTGCCGGAGAACATCGTGTCGCGGGCCGACCGCGGCGCCGGGCCGGCGGGGATCTCCCCGACGAAGGTGTTCGGCTGGCCGCGCCTGCTCCATCTGCTGTAGACGAGGATTCCAAGGACGGTGCCGGCAATGGCAAGCGGCACGACTTGGGTGGCAAACCACGGCAGCGCATCAACCATGGCAACTCCTCATTGTTCTTGGCGCTGCGGCAAGGGAGCCAGCCGTCGCGGTCCAAGCTTGTATGCGGGCAGTGTAGGCAGGTCAACCAGCGGCGCATTTGTCCTAACGCAAGGACCGCTTCAGCAGCTGTGCGGGAACTGATACGGCGCATTTCATCGACGCAACGGGCTGGCTGCGCCGACAGCGCGGGCGCCACTGCCCGGATGACAGGCGGGCGCGGAATCGGCTATAATGCGCCGCTTGTGCGCCCGTAGCTCAGTTGGATAGAGTACTTGGCTACGAACCAAGGGGTCGTGGGTTCGAATCCTGCCGGGCGCGCCACCTTTTTCGACAAAGGGCACCCCGGCGGGTGCCCTTTCTCATTTGTACCGCTGCACCCGCCGATTTTCCTGAAACCAACATTGAAATGACGATCGCCACCACCGAGGAAATCATCGAGGACATCCGCCTGGGCCGGATGGTCGTGCTGGTCGATGCCGAGGACCGCGAGAACGAGGGAGACCTGATTTTCGCCGCGGACCATGTCACACCGGAGAAGATCAACTTCATGGCCACGCATGGCCGCGGCCTGGTTTGCATGCCGATCACCGTGGAACACGCGCGCGCGCTGCACCTGGCGCCGATGGCCACGCACAACCGCACCGTGCATGGCACCAATTTCACGGTCGCCATCGAGGCGGCCAGCGGTGTGTCCACCGGCATTTCCGCCGCGGACCGTGCCCATACGATTCGCGTCGCGACGCGGCCGCAGGCGCGTCCGGCGGACATCGTGCAGCCCGGGCACGTGTTTCCTCTGGTGGCGCAGCCCGGCGGCGTGCTGATGCGCGCCGGCCACACCGAGGCCACCTGCGACTTTGCGCGTTTGGCCGGCCTCAATCCGGCCGGGGTGCTTTGCGAGATCATGAACGCGGACGGCACCATGGCGCGCATGCCCGACCTGGTCCCGTTTGCCGAGCGGCACGGGCTCAAGATCGGCACCATCGCCGACCTGATCCGCTACCGCTCGATGACCGAAACGCTGATTGAAAAGATCAGCGAGCGTACGGTGAGCACGCCCTACGGGGATTTCCGGCTGCACGCGTTCCGCGAAAAGACCACCGGTGAGGTGCATCTTGCGCTCACGCGCGGCGAGATCACGCCAGACCGGGCCGTGCTGACCCGCGTGCACGAACCGTTCACTTCGCTGGACCTGTTCGACTTCGACAATGGGCAGCATGCCTACTCGGTGGCCGAAGCGATGCGCATCATCGCCACCGAAGGCAGCGGCGTACTGGTGCTGTTGCGCCGCCACGAGAGCGCGGACGCCATCCTGGCACGCGTGCTGCCGCAGGGCGACGAACCGGCCGGCGGCAAGTGGGATCCGCGCATGCACGGCGTCGGTGCGCAGATCCTGCGCAAGCTCAACGTGCAGAGGATGCGCGTGCTGGCGCACGCCAAGCGCATGCCCTCGATGGCCGGGTTCGACCTCGAGGTCGTGGAGTTCATTCCGCCCGGTGGCGAACGCAAGCTCAAGGCGGTCTAGCATGCGCACCTACCCGCTGAACACCCGCGGCGCCGGCCTGTCGATCGGCATCGCCCACAGCCGCTTCAACGAGCCGGTGGTCAAGGCATTGCTCGAGGCCTGCGTCGCCACCCTGATCAAGCACGGCGTCGACGAGGAACGCATCGAGGTGGTCGCCGTTCCCGGCGCGCTGGAAATCCCGTTGGCCCTGCAGGCGCTGGCGGCGAGCGGCCGGTTTGACGCGCTGATCGCGCTCGGTGCGGTGATCCGCGGCGAGACCTATCACTTCGAAGTGGTTTCAAACGAGTCCTGCCGCGGCGTCATGGACGTGATGCTCGATACCGGGCTGCCGGTGGCCAACGGCATCCTTACAGTCGACACCGACGAGCAGGCTGCGGCACGTACCGTGGAAAAGGGCGGCGACTGCGCACGGGTTGCCATCGAGATGGCGCGTACCATCGCGGCGCTGGCGCAGCGGCGCGAGCCATGAACAAAAGCGCGCGGCGGCGCTCACGCGAGTTTGCACTGCAGGCGCTCTACCAATGGCAACTTGCCGGGCACGCGCCGGCGGACCTCGAGCGGCAGTATCGCGAGGCCGACGGCTTCGCGTCGGCCGATGCCGGGCTGTTCTTGGGCGTGGTGGGCGGAGTCATCCGCAACGCGCCCGCGCTGGAGGCTCTGCTGACCCCGCACATCGACCGCGCATTTGCCGAGCTTTCACCCATCGAGCGTGCCATCCTGCTGATCGGCGCCTACGAGCTTGCCGAAATGCCCGAGACTCCATACCGCGTGATCCTCAACGAGTCGATCGAACTGGCCAAGTCGTTCGGCGGCACCGACGGCCACAAGTACGTCAACGGGGTTCTCGACAAGCTGGCGCCGCAGGCGCGTCCGCAGGAGGTCGCCGCGCCGCGCGCGACCGCGTCGCGGCCGCGGGTGAGCGTCAAGGCGCGGCGCAAGACCGCCACCTGAGTGGCCGCATGAGCGCGGAATTTGATCTGATCGCGCGGTACTTCACCCGGCCCGCCAAGCGCGCGGTGCTCGGCGTTGGCGACGATTGCGCGCTGATCGGCCTGCCGGAAGGCCGCGAGTTGGCCATCTCGACCGATACCTTGGTCTGCGGGACGCACTTCTTCCCCGACGCCGATCCGCATGCGCTGGGCTGCAAGGCCTTGGCCGTGAACCTGTCGGACCTGGCTGCCATGGGAGCGCTGCCGCGCTACGCAACCCTGGCGTTGACCTTGCCGTCGATCGATGCCGGCTGGCTGGACGCGTTCGCGCGCGGACTGTTCGAGTTCGCGGCCGCGTATGACGTCGAACTGATCGGCGGCGACACGACGCGCGGCCCGCTGTCGTTCACCCTGACCGTGTTCGGCGAGGTTGCGTCCGGAAAGGCGCTGCGCCGCGACGCCGCCCGCGCCGGTGACGATGTCTGGCTCAGCGGCCGGATTGGCGGCGCCGCGCTGGCGCTGGCCGTGGCCCAAGGCGATGCGAGCGTATCGTCCGACGCAGCAGGGTCGGCCGCGTTGCGCCTGCACCGCCCGCAGCCACGCGTGGCGCTGGGATTGCGCATTTCGGGCATCGCGCATGCGGCAATCGATGTCTCGGACGGCCTGCTGGCCGACCTGGGCCACATCGGCGAGCGATCACGGCTCGATGCCGAGATCGACTGGCCCCGGGTGCCGGTCGATGCCGCGCTCGACGGCACTGCCGAGGCGCTGCGCCGCCGCTGTGCGCTGACCGGGGGCGACGACTACGAACTGTGCTTTACCGCCAGCCTCGCCGAGCGCGCGCGCATCGAAGCACTCAATGGCATCGTTGACGGCGTCGCGATTACGCGCATCGGTCGCATGGTTATGGCTAGCGGCCCGGGCGGCGCGGTCCGCGTGCTTGACGCCGCGGGGCGCCCGGTCGAATGCGGCAGGCGCGGCTACGACCACTTCACCCCTACGCGCGAATCCGGGCGCACATGCGGCTAGATCGGGCGTTCCTGTTTCGCCACCCGGCGCATTTCCTCGCGCTCGGTTGCGGCGCGGGTCTGTCGCCGGTGGCACCCGGCACCGTGGGGACCCTGCTTGCGGTGCCGCTCTTCATTTTGATGCAGCCGTTCGGTGTGGCGGTTGTCGCCTTGTCCGCGGTGGTCCTGTTCGCGATCGGCATCTGGGCCTCTGAAGTTACCGGCCGTGCCCTTGGTGTGGCGGATCACGGCGGCATTGTCATTGACGAAATCGCGGCGTTTCTGCTGGTGTTGGCCGCCGCGCCGTCGGGTTGGTTGTGGGGGCTGCTTGCATTCGCGCTGTTCCGGGTGTTTGATATCGTCAAGCCTTGGCCGATCCGTCAGGCCGAGCGCGCCATCAAGGGCGGGCTGGGGGTGATGACGGACGACCTGCTGGCGGCGGTCTATGCGATCGCCGTGCTGCTGTTGGCCAACGCTGCCGTGGGAGCCTGACGATGAGCGTAC
>DASUDU010000145.1:0-3158 GCA_036275435.1 Usitatibacteraceae bacterium
CACGCCGCGTTGTGTCAAAGTAGCGGCCCACGCCCACGCGCAACCGGCCCCGCCATGTACATCAGCCTGTTCGACCTGTTCAAGATCGGCATCGGCCCCTCGAGCTCGCACACGGTCGGGCCGATGCGTGCCGCGCGCCGCTTCCTGTTCGAGCTCCCGCCCGGGGATTTCGCGCGCATCCAGCGCGTCGAGGTCGAGTTGTTCGGCTCGCTGGCCCACACCGGCCACGGCCATGGCACCGACGCGGCGATCCTGCTCGGCCTCGAGGGCGAAATGCCCGACCACATCGACACCGGCAGCGTCGGTGCTCGCGTGCACGCCATCGCCGCCGCCCGCGAGATCAACCTGCTGGGCCGGCGCAAGGTGCGTTTCGACGCCGACCGCGAACTCATCTTCAATCGCATCGACCTGTTGCCGGTGCACTCGAACGGCATGCGCTTTGCCGCCTTCGACGCCGACAACGCCAGGATCGCCGAGCGCGAGATGTATTCGATCGGCGGCGGCTTTGTGGTGGACAGCGACGAGGCGTTCGTCGGCAGCCCGCGCGGCGTGGAGTCCGGCGTGCCGCATCCGTTCGACACCATGGTCGAACTGCTGGAGCGGGCCGCGCAGCAGCGCCAGCCGATGCATGCGCTGCTGATGGCCAACGAAATCGCCCTGCACGGCGCCGGCCCGACGCGCGCGTTCATGCAACGCGTGCGCGAGGTCATGTTCGGCTGCATCGACCAGGGGATGGCGGTCGAGGGACCGTTGCCCGGTGGCCTGCAGGTGCAGCGGCGCGCGCGCGGCATTGCCGAGCGGCTGCGCAAGACCGACAGCCATTCCTCCGAAGGGGCGATGAACTGGGTCAGCGCCTACGCCATTGCGGTGAACGAGGAAAACGCCGCCGGCGGGCGCGTGGTAACGGCCCCGACCAACGGTGCGGCCGGAGTCGTGCCCGCCGTGCTGCGCTACTACCAGGACTTTCGCGATCCGACGGCAGAGGGCTACGAGCGGTTCTTCCTCGCCGCCACCGCGGTGGGCGCGCTGTGCAAAAAGAACGCCTCGATTTCCGGCGCCGAGGTCGGCTGCCAGGGCGAGGTCGGCTCGGCCGCGGCGATGGCCGCGGCAGGCCTTGCTGCCGCGCTGGGCGCGAGCGACGCGCAGATCGAAAACGCGGCCGAGATTGCGCTGGAACATCACCTGGGCATGACTTGCGACCCGATCGGCGGATTGGTGCAGATCCCGTGCATCGAGCGCAACGCCATGGGCGCGATCAAGGCGATCAGCGCCTGTTCACTGGCGATGCTGGGCGACGGCTCGCACCGCGTCACGCTCGACCAGGCCATCGAGACCATGCGCCGCACCGGCGCCGACATGCAGAGCAAGTACAAGGAAACCTCGCTGGGCGGGTTGGCGGTGACGGTGTCGGTGCGCCAGGTCGAATGCTGATCGGGTTAGACTGGCAACCATGTTGAACGGGACGAAGATAACGATCCGACGGTGGGCAGGCGCATGTCTGGCCGGCGCCGCGGCGGGCCTTGCCACGCTGTCGGCCTCGGCGCTGCCCTGCGACCGCATCGACCGCAGCCTGACCGACGCCTGGAAGGCACAAAACCTGTCCGCCATCACCCGGCACGTGCGCCGCGACCTGGGCGTGGCGGGAACCGGAACGAACGCGGGACCGATCGAAATCCAGGCGTTGTTTCGCAGCGGCATCTGGGCCATCGTGCGAGTCGACCCGCGCATCGCCGATGAAACCTGGCTGTTCTACCGCAAGGCACCGCATGAAGGCCGCGATTTCGTTGCCGCGTTCACCGGCGAGGTCAAGGCCGGCGAGGGCGCGGCGGTGCGCAAGTGGCTGCGGAAAAACGTGCTCGGCCTGCCGCGTGAGCTGGGCAGCTGCTTTGTCTGGCACGTGACCGTCGAACGGCAGCGCGCAAAGCCCTGAACGCCAGGTTCGCGCCGCCCGGCGCGTCATCAGGCCTGCGAACGTGCTGGCAGCAGCAGCTGGCGCGCCTCGATCCGTCCGGGATTGAAGGCGTTGACCGCATGGTCCGACGCGTAGCCGAGCGCCATGCCGCAGATCAGCTTGTAGTCCTTCGGCACGTCGAATGCGGCGCGCACCGGCCCCGCCCACTGCGCCAGCGCCCCCTCGGCACAGGTCGCCAGCCCGCGCGCCTGCGCCGAGAGCATGACCGTTTGCACGACGATGCCGGCATCGAGCACGCTGAACTCGCGCAGGCCGCCATGCACGAAAAAGAACAGCGCCACGGGAGCACCGAAGAACTCGTAATTGCGGCGCATCTGGCGCGTACGCGCGGCCTTGTCGTTGCGCTCGATGCCCAAGACCTTGTACAAGCCGAACCCGCAGGCGCGCCGCGCCGGGGTGAGGTCGTCCGGGTAAGCGAAGTCGATGCGAAAGTCGCCGTCGGGCATGCCTTCGCCGGACAGCCACGCTTTCAGCTTGCCCATCCTGCCGCCTTCGAGCGCGCGCATGCCGGCGTCGAACCGCGCCGTCAGTTCACCGGCGAGACGATCGCGCGTTTCGCCGGTGGCCACGGCGATGCGGTACGGTTGCGTGTTCGACCACGACGGCGACTGGCTGGCGTCGTCGAGAATCGCGTCGAGCAGGGACTGAGGAACCGCGTCGGGCTTGAAATCGCGCACGCTGCGCCGCGCGCGCAGCAACTGGGACAGGGTCTGGTCTGGGTTCATGGCCGGTTTTTTTCGGGAATGACCGGGTCATGGTAACGTGATTTGCATGCACAACCGCCGATCCGCCGCCGAAGAATCGCCAGCACCGCGCGAGGCGTGGCCCTTGCCGCGCCGCGCCGCCCTTCTGGCCGCTTGCGTGGCGGCCGGTTCGACTGTGGGTGCGGCGGGCTACCATCTCTGGGGCGGCGCCTACTGGATTGCGGCGGTGCCGATCGCCGTGGCCGTCGGCTGGTTGGCCGTTGCCGACCCGACCCGCTGTGAACCGCGGCCCGGGCCGCATTCCCGTGCCAATGCGCGCCGTTGACGGCGACGACAACGTAACGAGGCTGCCATGATCCTGACCGTGTTCCGTTCCCGCCTGAAACCCGAAGCCCAGGCCGAATATGGCGAGTGGGCCGCGCGCATGGCCGCGCTGGCGCGCGCCATGCCCGGATACATCTCGCACAAGGTATTCGTCGCCG
>DASUDU010000146.1:0-4080 GCA_036275435.1 Usitatibacteraceae bacterium
ATCCTCGCGCCGCAAGCGTGCATCACGGTCTTTCCGCCCCCGGCCGGCTGCGGCAAGTTCCCCATGCTGGTGTTCTCGCACGGCCTGGGTTCGAACCCGGTCGACGGCCGCTCGATCGAATTCCTCACGCGGCTGGCGTCGCACGGTTACATCGTCGCCGCGCCGTTCCACGGCGACGCGCGTTTTTCACGCATCCGGCTCGATGAACTCAACGACCTCCTGTATCTGGCCCGCAACTTCGATCACATGGTGGAAATGCAGGCGCTGCGCCCGCTCGCCCTCAAGGCCACCATCGACCTGATGCTGGGCAGCGAAATGTTCGCCGGTCGCATCGATGAAGCGCGCATCGGCGGCGTCGGCGGCAGCTTGGGCGGCGCGAGCTTCGCGTGGCTGGCCGGCGCCGAGGTCACCTGCACTTACCCCGGCCTGTCCTCGCGGCCGACGGTGCGCGATCCGCGCGTCAAGGCGGTGGCCGGCTACGTGCCCTATGCCGGGCAACGCGTGCTGCCAGCCTTCGGCGACAACAACGCCATGGCCAGGCATGTGGCAATTCCCTATCTTGCGCTCAGCGGCACCGCCGATACGACAGCGCCCATCGGCATGATGGAACAGGCGATGAACACCTTTCGCGGCGCGCGCTTCCTGGTGGCGCTATCCGGTGTCACCCATACCTACGATGCAACTTATGCCAACGACGTGTTCGGCTGGATGCTGCCCTTCCTCGACGCCTATGTGAACGGCAACCGGGCGGCGCTCGACCGCCTGACGCGCCAGCAAAGCGTGAGCGACGGGCTTGGCGATGCGTTGCGCATCGACTACGCGGACATCCTGCCGCCGGCCGCGGGTGAATGGGTGGTCGACGAGTTCTACAGCACGCGCTTCAACCGCTTCCTGATCCTCGCCCGGCAATCCGACAAGGACCTGGTCGACAGCGGCGCGGTCGGCCCCGGCTGGAGCCGCACCGGCTATCGATTCAAGGGCTACACCCTGCCGGGGCCGACCGAGCTCAGGCCGGCCTCGCAGGCGCCGGTGTGCCGTTATTTCCATCCGTTGGTGATCACGCATTTCTTTTCCGCATCGCGTGCCGACTGCGACCTGATCCGCTCGATCGGCGCGATCGACGAGGGCATCGAATTCTGGATCACCCGCGCCACCGAAGGCGCCTGCCCGGCCGGCACGCAGGCGATCACGCGGCTCTACAACAACCGCTTCGCCGAGCGCGACTCGAACCACCGCTACACGCCCAGCCGTTCGCTGGTGCGCGAGATGACCGCCAAGGGCTGGATCGACGAGGGCGTGGTGATGTGCGCGCCGCTGTAGGCGCGGGGCGCGAGGCGCGGGTCTATTCGCCGAGCAACTTTTTCGCCCGCTCGGCCTCGGCATCGGACATGGCGGGCGCCGGCGCTTGCGCCGCAGCGCGACGCCGCGCCATGACGAACAGCACCACGCCGCCGGCGATCAGCAGCACGAACGGCCCGCCCCAGAGCAGCCAGGTGATCGGCTGCACCTCGGGCTTGTAGAGGATGAAGTCGCCGTAGCGCACCCGCAGGAACTGCTTGATTTCCTCGTTGCTCTTGCCCTGGTCGGCCAAGAGGCGAATCTCGCGGCGCAGGTCGCCGGCCAGCCCGGCAGGCGACTCGGCCAACGTCTGGTTCTGGCAGACCATGCAGCGCAATTCGGTTTCCAGTTGCTTCAAACGCGCCTCGAGTTCCGGCGGCGCGGGCGGCAGCGCCGGTGTCGGCAATTGCGCGAAAGCAGTTCCGGCCACCCAGCATGCAACCACAAAACACAAGCACTGGCGCGCCTTTTCGGACAATTTCGCCCGAAACGCCACGCCAGTCCACGACTTTTGCAGTCGCATGATCGAAACTTCAATTGGGGAGGTGTTCATCGTTGTCCTGCGCCGCGCTTAGCCGCGATTGAGTTGCTGGATCAACGGCAGGAGCGTGTCCTTGACCGTGTCGCCATTGATCGGGCCGGTGAATTTGTAGCGGATGATGCCGTTCTTGTCGATGACAAACGTCTCCGGCGCGCCATAGACGCCGAAGTCGATGGCGACGCGCCCGTCGAGATCCATCACCGACAACTGGTACGGGTCGCCGAATTTCTGCAGCCACGATTTGGCCGCGTCCGGCTGGTCCTTCCAGTTGAGGCCGATGATCGGCACCACGCCCTTCTTGGCCAGGTCGTTGAGGAACGGGTGCTCATAGCGGCACGAGACGCACCACGAACCCCAGACGTTGAGCAGCCAGACCTTGCCCTTCATGTCGGCCGTGGTGAGCTTCTTGTCGGGCGCGTGCAGTTGCGGCAGCGCAAATTGCGGCGCCGGCTTTTCCAGCAACGCCGAGGGGATCTTGCGCGGATCGAGCGACAGGCCCTTGTAGAAGAACCACAGCAACCCGAGGAAGATCGCCAGCGGCAGGAAATACTTCCAGGCGTTTTTCAGTCCACCCATGTTCACTCCGCTCCCTGTTCGGCCGCGCGACCGCGCTTGCCCTTGCCCTGCGGCGCGGCCGCTACCGGCTGGCCTTGCGCAGCCAGCGCGGCGCCTTCCTTGACCTTGATCCGGTAGCGCCGGTCGCTGATCGCCAGCACGCCGCCGAGCGCCATGAAGATACAGCCGAACCAGATCCAGTCGATGAACGGCTTGACGTAGATGCGCACACCCCAGGCGCCGTCGAGCGCACCTTCCACCGGTTCTCCGAGCGAGACATACAGGTCGCGGGTGAAGCCGGAATCGATCGCCGCCTCGGTCATGGTCTGCTGCGAGGCGAAATACATGCGCTTCTCCGGGTTCAGCGTCTCAACAAGCTTGCCGTCCTTGAACACTTCGAAGCGGCCGGCAACCGCGCTGTAATTCGGCCCGGGTTTTTCGGCCAGGGAAATGAACTTGAACTGGTAGCCGCCCTGCTCGGTGCTCTGTCCGGGCGCCAGGCGCACGTCCTTTTCGGTCTGAAAGCCGTTGACCATCGCCACGCCGACCACGAACACCGCGACGCCGCAGTGCGCCAGGTGCATGCCATAGTAACTTGGGCTGTTGGCGCCGAGTTTGGCCAACAGGCCAGTTGCCGCCGTGGCCTGGAAGCGCGCCACCAGTCCGGTCACCGAAGCGCCGACGATCCAGATCGCCAGTGCCAGCGCCAGTGCCAGCGGCGCCGACCAGCGACCCATGAGGAAAGGAATCAGCACGCCGCCGATCACGGCGACACCGAACGCCCACTTCAGGCGCGTGACCAGGTCCGGCAAGGTGGCGTTGCGCCAGCGCGCCATCGGGCCGACCGCCATCAGAAACAGCGCCGGCGCCATGATCGGGTAGAACACCGCGTCAAAGTACGGCGGGCCGACCGAGATCTTGCCCAGCTTCAACGCATCGAGGAACAGCGGGTAGAGCGTGCCGAGCATGACCGCCAGCGTCGCCACCAGGAACAGCACGTTGTTGACCAGCAGCAGCGACTCGCGCGAGACCGGCGTGAACGACTTCGGCGCACGCGCCAGGCCCAGTTGTCCGGCGCGCCAGGCATAGAGCGACAGCGACACGCCGATCACCACCGCGAGGAAGGCCAGGATGAACACGCCGCGCGCCGGATCGGTGGCGAAGGCGTGCACGCTGGTCAGCACCCCGGAGCGGACCAGGAAGGTGCCCAGCAGCGAGAGCGAAAACGCGATGATTGCCAGGAGCACCGTCCAGCTCTTGAAGGCGCCGCGCTTTTCCGTCACGGCCAGCGAGTGGATCAGCGCCGTGCCGATCAGCCAGGGCATGAAGGACGCATTTTCCACCGGGTCCCAGAACCACCAGCCACCCCAGCCCAGTTCGTAATACGCCCAGGCCGAACCGAGGCAAATGCCCAGCGTCAGGAAACACCAGGCCGCGGTGGTCCAGGGGCGCGACCAGCGCGCCCAGGTCGCATCGAGCCGCCCGCCGATCAGCGCGGCAACGGCAAAGGCAAAAGCCACCGAGAAGCCGACGTAGCCCATGTAGAGCATCGGCGGGTGGTAGATCATTCCCGGGTCCTGCAGCAGCGGATTGAGGTCACGCCCCTCGGCAGCCGGCGGCGACAGGCGGTCGAACGGATTGGAAGT
>DASUDU010000147.1:0-7696 GCA_036275435.1 Usitatibacteraceae bacterium
TCCGCTCGCTCTGCCTCGATTTCCACCACGCAGTCGGTCACGGCCTCCCGGCCGCGGCGCAGGATTTCCACCACATCGAAGGCGCTGCACGCGCCACTGCCCATCAAGACCATTTCCATCGGCCGCGGTCCGAGGTTGCGGCCGCCTGCCTCGGGCGCGCCATCCATGATGACGGCGTGACCGCTGTCGGCCTCGGCCATGAAGGCGACGTTCTCGATCCACTTGACGCGTGCTTTCATTTCATCCCCATGTTGGTCGGCGAACCGGCTCAATCCGCGTTCGAGGCCAAAATTGACACAGAGTCCTTGAATTTATTATAATTTCCAGTTCTGCCAAGTACTCCCCCCGTATTGCTTGGCGCTCCAGAACTGCGGCCGGCCGGGCGTCCAAACCGGTTTTGGCACCGAAGTTCTTCACAAGCCACCCCAATTACAGAGTACAGCAATGAAAACCTATTCCGCCAAACCGCATGAAGTCGTGCACGGCTGGTACCACGTCGATGCGACCGACCTCGTGCTCGGCCGCCTTGCGGTCGAAGTCGCCAAGCGCCTGCGCGGCAAGCACAAGTCCGAATACACGCCGCACGTCGATACCGGGGATTTTATCGTCGTCACCAATGTGGAAAAGCTGCGCGTGACCGGGGCAAAGGCAGAGGACAAGAAGTATTTCCGCCATTCCGGATACCCGGGCGGCATCTCCGAGACCAACTTCAGCAAGCTGCAGGCAGCGCATCCGGAGCGGATCCTCGAAAAAGCCGTCAAGGGCATGCTGCCGAAGGGCCCGCTGGGCTACGCGATGATCAAGAAGCTCAAGGTTTATGCCGGCGCCAGCCATCCGCACAGCGCGCAACAGCCCAAAGAACTCAAAATTTAAGGAACCGCAATCATGGTTGGCAAATATCACTACGGAACGGGACGTCGCAAGAATGCGGTCGCGCGCGTGTTCATGAAGGCCGGGAAAGGCAACATCGTCGTCAACGACAAGCCGGTTGACTTGTACTTTTCCCGCGAAACGGGGCGCATGATCGTCCGCCAGCCGCTGGAACTGGTTGGCAGCGTCGACAAGTTCGACATCATGGTCAGCGTGTTCGGCGGCGGCGAATCCGGCCAGGCCGGTGCCGTGCGCCACGGCATCACCCGCGCCTTGATCGACTACGACGCGAACCTCAAACCGCAACTGTCCAAGGCTGGACTGGTTACGCGCGATGCCCGCGAAGTCGAGCGCAAGAAGGTCGGCCTGCACAAGGCTCGTCGGCGCAAGCAGTTCTCGAAGCGCTGATCGGCCTATCCGAGCCGGATTGACAGGGCCGCCGGAGCGATCCGGCGGCTTTTGCCCTTCTGGAACCGAGCACCCGGAAACATCCCGCAGACCGACGGTCACGCGATGCTCAGCGAACTCAAACTGCGTGGCGCCTGGCGCAAGATCCGCGCACGGATCGGCATTCGCGCCGAACGGATGGCGATCACCTCGCACTCGCCTTGGTATGTGCGCTTCGCCAGCTATGGGCTGATGATGGGCGTTGCCGGTGCCGTGGCCTGGTACCTTGTCGACAACCAGTACCGGATTACCGGCTTCAACCGGGAAGAAGCCAAGGCGCAGATCGCCACGCTCACGGCCGAAAACGAGAAGTTGCGGCGGGACTACCAGCAGACGAAATCCCTGCTCAACGAGCGCGACGGCGAGCTCAAGGTTGAAAAATCGACGCTTGCCGATTTCACCCGCAATCTGGCGCAGTTGCAGGAGGAAAACAACAGTCTCAAGGAGGACCTCGGCTTCCTGCGCAACATCATGTCCACCGGCAGCGTTCCTGAAGGCGTCGCGATCTCCAACCTCAAGATCGAACCGGATGCGATGCCCGGCGAATACCGCTATCGCCTGCTGGTGACACAGGGCGGCCGGCGCAAGCAGGACCTCAAGGCCAAAATCCAGCTGGTGGCGCGGTTCCAGCAGGGTACACAGCTGACCAACCTGGCGATCCCGACCGATGCCGAACTTCGCACCGGCGGTACGGTGCTTGAGTTCCGTTTTTACCAGCGGGCCGAAGGACGGTTTAGAATCCCCGACGGAGTCCAGTTGAAATCTGTGCAGGTTCGCCTGTTCGGCGTTCCCGGAAACGAACTGCTCGCGCAAAAGAGCCAGAACCTTTAGGAGACCGAATCATGTTCGGCAGCGGCAAGTCCAACAAGCCCAGTCCGATTGACAGCCTGATCGGCGCCGGCACGACGATTACCGGCGACGTCCAGTTCACCGGCGGCCTGCGCGTGGACGGGTGCGTCAAGGGCAACCTCAAGGCGGTCGGCGAAAAGCCCGGTACCCTGGTGCTGTCCGAAATGGCCAAGATCGAGGGCGAAATCGATGTCGGCCATGTCGTGGTCAACGGAACCGTGGCCGGACCGGTGCGCGCCAGCGAATACCTCGAACTGCTGCCGAAAGCGCGCGTGACCGGCGATGTCACCTACAAGACGATCGAAATCCACGTCGGTGCGATCGTCATGGGCCGGATGGTGCATGTCAACGACCTCAAGCCGGCCGAGAAGATCATCGATTTCAAGTCGGCTTCGGGCAATTGATCCGGCCGCAGCCATTGAACGGCGCCACTGCGCACCCATCTAACCGTTTCACCACTGCGCGAACCCCGCGCCACCAGGAGCCCACAATGAACGACATGTCCATGATGCCCGCGCCGCTTGTTTTCACCGACAGCGCCGCCGACAAGGTCAAGGCGCTGATCATCGAGGAAGGAAACAACGAGCTGAAATTGCGCGTGTTCGTCACGGGTGGCGGCTGTTCCGGCCTGCAGTACGGATTTACCTTCGACGAGGTCAGCAACGAGGACGACACCGTGATGGAAAAGAACGGCGTCAAGCTGCTGATCGATCCGATGAGCTACCAGTATCTTGTCGGCGCGGAGATCGACTACACGGAAGGGCTCGAGGGCGCGCAGTTCGTCATCAAGAACCCCAACGCCTCGAGCACCTGCGGCTGCGGCTCGTCGTTCTCGGCCTAGCATGGCGCCGTCGACTGGCGCCGCAGGGGCGGATTTGCTAGAATTGGCGGTTTCGCAACATCCATTTCAGGGGTAGGCCATGGCCGGAGAACGCAAACGTACCCGTCGCAACACGCTTGAGCGTCGTTGCCTCGGCAAGGATCACAAGCGCTTGTTTCAGGGTTCAAGCAAGACCATCTTCAAGATGCTGGAAAAGATCAAGAAGGCCTGAGCGCGTTCGAGATCCAGAAAAGCCGCTGCACACGCAGCGGCTTTTTTTTGCCTAAAAATTTTATCGGTGTGAGCGCACGCCAACTTATAATATATTGTTTAATAAATATTTTCACGGTTCCCGAGAGATTCCATCGCTCGATGAGATCCGGATCTTGGTGTTGCGATGCAGCATCGATTCTGATTGACAGTTCGACGCGCCGGTAATACGCTCATTTCAAACGAACGTTTGAATCAGGGGCTTATTGTGCCAAGAACCGCTGCAACAGCAAACTTGCACCGCCTGCCGCGCGCCGCGCCGGATCTGCCGGCCGAAAGCCCGGATACGAAATCGCGCATTCTGGATGCCGCCGAAGAGTTGTTCATGGAACACGGCTTCGAGGCCACATCCCTGCGCCTGATCACCACGGCAGCCGGGGTGAACCTCGCGGCGGTCAATTACCACTTTGGCTCGAAAGAGGAGTTGTTCCAGGCCGTCCTGACGCGCCGGCTGGACCCGATGAACCGCGACCGCATGGAATTGCTGTCCACGTATGAAGCCCATGCGGGCGACCGCCCATTGACCTGCGAGAAGATCCTGGCGGCGATGTTCATCCCGGCGCTGCGCCTGGCGCGCGACCATGCCACCGGCGGCAAGAATTTCCTCAAGCTGCTCGGCCGCGCCTATGCCGATCCGGCGCCGTTCATTCGCGAGTTCCTGTCGCGCCAATATGGCGAAATGATCGCGCGCTTTCGCGCCGCATTCAGCCGCGCGCTGCCGCACATTCCCCGCGAGGAACTTTCCTGGCGCCTGCATTTTGTTATGGGCGCCTTGTCATTCACCCTGGCCGGCACCGACGTACTGCGGGTGATCAGCCAATACCATCCCGATGAAGCGAGCAACGACGAATTGCTCCTCAAGCGTCTGGCTCCGTTCCTGGCGGCCGGATTGCGCGCACCGAGTCCGGCGGAGGACGGCGGACATCACCCATTGCTGGACGCCTAGAAAGGAGCGGTCATGTTGACACTCATCGTTTGCCTCATCGTCGCCATCGTCGCAGTCTGGCTGCTCGCCTACCATACGGCCAGCGCCCTCGTCTGGTCGCTGACGGCGGGCATCGCGCTGTTCGTCCTGGCCGGGGCGGGCATCCTCACCGGCTGGCCGGCGGCAATTGTCTGGATTGCTGTCGCCGCGGTGGCGATCTTTGCCACGGCCACGCCGCTGCGCAGCCGGTTCCTTACGGCGCCGCTGTTCCGGATCTACAAGAAGCTGGCCCCGCAGATGTCTTCAACCGAGCGCGAGGCGCTGGAAGCCGGCACCGTCTGGTGGGACGGCGACCTGTTCAGCGGCAAGCCCGACTGGAACAAGCTGCTGTCCTTTCCTGCCGCCAGGGTTACCGCTGAAGAGCAGGCGTTCATCGACGGACCCGTCGAAGAGCTTTGCTCGATGGTCAACGAGTGGCAGGTCACGCAGGAACTCTACGACCTGCCGCCCCATGTCTGGCAATTCATCAAGGACAAGGGCTTTCTCGGCATGATCATCCCCAAGGAATACGGCGGCCTCGGCTTTTCCGCGTACGCGCATTCCCAAGCGGTGATGAAAATCTCCACGCGCAGCGGCACTGCGGCGGTTTCCGTCATGGTTCCCAATTCCCTCGGCCCCGGCGAATTGCTGGTGCACTACGGCACGCAGGAACAAAAAAACTACTACCTGCCGCGTCTGGCCAAGGGCCTGGAAATTCCCTGCTTCGCGCTGACCGCGCCGCATGCCGGGTCCGATGCCGCCTCGATGCCCGATACCGGCATCATCTGCAAGCAGATGTGGGAGGGCAAGGAAACCTTGGGCATCCGCGTGACCTGGGAAAAGCGCTACATCACGCTCGGCCCGGTGGCCACGCTGCTCGGTCTTGCCTTCAAGTGCTATGACCCGGACAAGCTGGTCGGCGACACGGTGGACCTGGGTATCACCTGCGCGCTGATTCCGACCGCGCACAAGGGTGTCAACATTGGCCGCCGCCACTTCCCGCTCAATGCCGCCTTCATGAACGGGCCCAACTGGGGCCGCGACGTGTTCATCCCGATGGACTGGGTGATCGGCGGGCAGCCGATGCTCGGCCAGGGCTGGCGCATGCTGATGGAGTGCCTCGCCGCTGGACGATCGATCTCGCTGCCTGCGCAATCGATAGCGGCGGGCAAGTTTGCCTCGATGGCCACCGGCGCCTACGCACGCGTGCGCAGCCAGTTCAAGACGCCGATCGGCAAGTTCGAGGGCATCGAGGAGCCGCTGGCGCGCATCGGTGGCAACACCTATTTGATGGACGCCTGCCGCACGGTCACCGCCGCGGCGCTGGACATGGGCGAAAAGCCTTCGGTGCTGTCGGCCATCTCCAAGTACCACCTGACCGAACGCATGCGCAGCGTGATCAACGACGCCATGGACGTGCACGGCGGCAAGGGGATCTGCCTCGGGCCCAACAATTACCTGGGCCGCGCCTACCAGCAGGTGCCCATTGCCATCACCGTCGAGGGCGCCAACATCCTGACGCGCTCGCTGATCATCTTCGGCCAGGGCGCGATCCGCTGCCATCCCTGGGTCCTCAAGGAAATGAAGGCCGCGCAGGCCGATTCCCTGGCCGACTTCGACGAGGCGTTGTGGAGCCACATCAAGTTCACCATCGCCAACGCCGCGCGCTCGATGTGGATGGGCATCACCGGCGGGCGCGGCGTCAGCGTGCCCGGCGATGCGGACACCAAGCGCTACTTCCAGCAGATGACGCGCTTCTCGACGGCGTTCGCCCTGCTGGCCGACATTTCGATGTTCATCATCGGTGCATCGCTCAAGCGCCGCGAGAAGCTCTCGGCGCGGCTCGGCGATGTGCTATCCCTGTTGTACCTGTCGTCCGCATCGTTGAAATTCTATGACCAGCGCGGCCGCATGCGCGACGAATTGCCGCTGCTGCGCTGGGCACTGTACGACTCGGCGTTCCGCATCCAGGTGGCGATGGACGGCATCATCGAAAATTTCCCCAACAAGTTCATCGGATTCGTCCTGCGCCGGCTGGTGTTCCCGCGCGGATTGACGCTCATCCACCCGACCGACCAGATGGGGCACGAGGTTGCCTCGCTGCTGATCAATCCGTCGGAGGCGCGCGACCGGCTGATCGCCGGGATCTACATGCCACGCGACGAGCAGGACCTGATCGGCAAGCTCGATGCGGCATTCCACGCGGTGATCGGCGCCGAGCCGATCGACGCCAAGATCAAGGCGGCCAAAAAAGCCGGCCGCATCACCGCCCAGGGTGCGCAGAGCGAGGCCGACGAGGCGGTAAAGCTGGGCGTGATCAGCGACACCGAACTGGCGCAATGGCGGCGCGCGCGCTCCCTGCAGCATGAAATCGTTATGGTCGACGACTTCGACAAGAACTTCGGGAAGCAGGCTGTGGACGGCAGCTACTGGCAGCAGGTGAGGGCGGCGGAATGAGCGGCATGGGAAGGAAAGTCTATGTTCTCGATGGCGCACGCACGCCGTTCCTGAAAGCCCGGGGCAAGCCGGGGCCGTTCTCCGGCGGCGACCTGGCCGTCGCCTGCGCGCGCCCGCTGCTTGCGCGACAACCATTCGCGCCGACGGCCTTCGATGAAGTGATTGTCGGCGCGGCCATGCCCTCGGCAGACGAGGCCAACATCGGCCGCGTGGTGGCGCTGCGCGTCGGTTGCGGCGAGAAGGTTCCGGCCTGGACCGTGATGCGCAACTGCGCCTCGGGAATGCAAGCACTCGACTCGGCCTGCGCCAACATCCTCGCCGGCCGCTCGCAACTCGTGCTCGCAGGCGGCACCGACGCGATGAGCCATGCGCCGTTGCTGTTCGGACCGGCAATGGTGAACTGGCTGGCCGACTGGTACGCAGCCAAGGGCTTCGGCCAGCGTGCGTCCCTCGCTCTGAAATTCCGCCCGGCCTACCTGGCGCCGGTGATCGCGATCCTCAAGGGCCTGACCGACCCGATCGTGAAGCTGTCGATGGGACAGACCGCGGAAATCGTCGCCAAGCGCTTCGGCATCGACCGGCAGATGATGGACGCCTTCGCCGCCGAATCGCACCGGCGCGCGCTGGCCGGTCGCGAAGCCGGGCACTTCGGCGAAATCGAGCCGATCATCGACGCCAAGGGCAACGTGTACAAGGACGACGACGGCGTGCGCACCGACTCGACGCCCGAGCGTCTGGCCAAGCTCAGGCCGGTGTTCGATCGCACCTACGGCAACGTCACCGCGGGAAACTCCTCTCAGGTGACCGATGGCGCGGCCATGCTGATCCTGGCCAGCGAGGAAACGGTCGGCAAGTTGGGCGTGAAGCCGCTCGGCGCGATCATCGATTCGCAGTGGGGGGCGCTGGACCCGGCCGAGATGGGCCTGGGGCCGGTGCACGCCATCACGCCGATGCTGCAGCGTCATGGCCTGGGCTTGGATGACCTCGATTGCCTGGAAATCAACGAAGCCTTTGCCGGG
>DASUDU010000148.1:0-6885 GCA_036275435.1 Usitatibacteraceae bacterium
CATCGTCGGCGACGGCATCGGCGTGGCCGAGCGCATCATGGGCTTCGCGCTGCCCGGCCAGTTGCTGGTGTCGCGCTCGTTTTTCGAAATGGTCTCGCGGCTGTCGGATGACTACGGCTCGCTGTTCAAGTATGACGGCAACCGCACTGACGCGAACGGGCGCGTGCACGACCTCTACCTGGCCGGGGCGGCGGGCAAGGCGCTGGCCACGGCCGAGCGCGGCGCGCGCGAGCGCAAGAAGGTTTCCAGCGGCGAGCGCGTGGTGAGCACCGCACCGCCGGCGGCGAAGAAACCGGCCGCGGCAAAACCGGAAAGGCCGAAAACAACTTCCGCAAAAGCCGAACCGGCAAAACCGGAGGCGCCCGCGAAAGAGAAAACCCAAGGGGTGGCCAACGCGCAAGTGCCGGCAACGAAGCAGGACGCGCCCGACCCGACGCCGATGGCGGCCTTTTCGGCGCGGTCCGCAACCTTGCCGCCGATCGCGCCGGTGTCGGCCACTGCCCAGGCCGAGGCGGCGGAACCACCACCAAAGCCGCTTGCGGCGGCAGCAGTCGTCGATCCGTCCGCCGGCGCGCTGGTGCGTTTTCTCGAGGACCGCTTCAAGGTCGGGTTTGTAGCCGTGCTATTGCTGCTCAGCGCCGCCATCCTCTCGCTGCTGTTGTGGCAGAAAAGCAGGCCTGCGTCCGATTCCCAAGCAATTTCCGCAGCCAAGCCGCAGGCGATGCCCGAGCCGGTTGCCGGCAAGCCGGAGGCTGCGCCGCAGGCACCGGTTGCAGCCGCGGAAAAGCCGGCGCCGCAAAAGTCTGAGGAAAAGCCCCAGCCGGGCAAGCCTGCGGAGAACCGCGGCGCTACACCGCTACCCGGTTCGCCACCAGCGGGCGTCGCTACGAAGACCGCGCCGGTTGAAACGCCAGCGAAACCGCAATCCGCTCCCGCCGCGCCGGTCAAGGAATCCCCGGCGACCGTGCGAGAAGCAAAGCCATCGGCGAAAGAGGCGCCGCCTGCGCGCGACGAAAAGCCCGCAGCGGCCACGCGCAAGGCGGAAAGCCCGCCCGCGGCATCGGCCGCGCTGGTTCCGCCGGCGCCGGTCGCGCAGCCGGTGCAGGTTCCGGTTGCACCGCCGGTAACGCAGCCGGTGGAGCGCAGCGCTCCCGCGCCTGCCGCGCCATCCACAGCCGTGACCAAGGTCTCCGGCGCGGCGGTCGAATTCCCCGTCGAGGCGGCGCGCGCGGGCGTCAGCAGCGGTCGCGTGAAGGTGCGCCTGCGCATCGACTCCAGCGGCACCCCAACCAGCGTCGAGATCCTTGATTCACGACCGACCCGCGTGTTCGACCGCGCGGTGCGTAACACCATGAAGGACTGGCGCTTCAATCCGGGCGCGGACAACCGGACCTACGAGGCCGAGATCGAGTTCAACAAATGAGCGCGCCAAACATCGAAACGCTGGGACGCTACAAGGTGCTCGAAATGCTCGGGCGCGGCGCGATGGGGGTCGTTTACAAGGCGGTCGACCCGGCGATCGATCGGCTGGTGGCGATCAAGACCATCAACCTGACCCTGACGGCCGACGAGCTGGCCGAATACGAAGCGCGCTTCTCGCAGGAGGTCAAGGCGGCAGGGCGCCTCAACCATCCGAACATCGTCTCGGTCTATGATGTCGGCAAGACCGACGATTTCGCCTGGATGGCCATGGAGTTCATCGACGGCCCCGAGCTCAAGGCGCTGATGCGCGGGCAAAAGCCGCTGCCGATGCTCGACGCGCTGGACATCGTCCAGCAGGTTGCCGAAGCCCTGGCGTTCGCCCACAGCAAGGACGTGGTGCACCGCGACGTCAAGCCCTCCAACATCATGATCACCGGCGACGACGAGCGCCTCATCGCCAAGGTCACCGACTTCGGCATCGCCCGCATGTCCAGTTCCGCGGTCAAGACGATGACCGGCATCGTGCTTGGCTCGCCGCGCTACATGTCGCCCGAACAGGTCCTGGGCAAGAAGGTCGGGCCGCCTACGGACATCTTTTCGCTGGGCGTGGTGTTGTTCGAGGCGCTGACCGGCGCCGCGCCGTTCGACAGTCCGAGCATCAACTCGATCATGTACCAGACGGTGCACGAGCCGCTCTCGCCGCCGTCGACGGTCAACCCGCAGCTGCCCGGGGAACTCGACGCCATCGTGGCCAAGGCGATGATGAAGTCCCCGGAAGAGCGCTTTGCCTCGATGCGCGAGTTTGCCCGCGTGCTCAAGGATGCCCGGCGCAACCTGATGGGCAGCGCCACCGGCGTGACCGTGCGCCCGTCGCTACTTGCCCTTGCTGCCAGCGCCCCGCCGGGAAGCCCGACAAGCCCGCAGAAGAGCCTGCTCGACCCGCCCGGCGTGCGCACCCAGGAGCTCGACCCGGCCGAAGTCACGCGCGCGGCCAGCCGTGAAGTGCCGCGCCAGCCAGCCCCGGCTGGCGCCGAGCATGTGCCCGGGAGCGAGCCGGCAGCCGGTCCGGCAACAGCATCCCCGGTGCCTGCGCCGGCAGCGCCGGAAATCCCGGCCGCGATACCAAAGGCTGTCCCGTCCCCGCCGGCCGCAGCGCCTCAGGAAGTACCCGCTCCGGCGCCGATTGCGGCCGCCTCCACGTCGCTTGCAACCGATGAACCGGATCCGCGCGAGACCACGCGCCGCCTGTCGCGCGATTTCGACTCGACCATCGCCACGCGCCGGCTCGCGGCGCTGACCGAGCAGATCGGCGAGGTCGAACGCCTGCTGCCAAAGCCGCCAGCGGCATCGCCTGCGGCCGCGCAATCGCCACCTGCAGCCGAACCGGCCACGGCGATCGGTGCAGCGGCCGCGGAAGCAATGCCTGCGGCAACGGCGCCTCAGGTCGCCTCGGCAGTCGCGCCCGACGCCGCGCCGGCTCCGGCCGACGCGCCCGAAGCCGCTGCCGCACAGGCTGCCCCGCGCAAGGCGATCGATTTCACGACGCGGGTGGTTGCGCTCGAACCGGCGGCGTTCCCGCTGGTGCCCGCGCTATTGCTCGGCGCGCTGGTGTTGCTCAATCTGGGGTTGCTGGCCGCGCTGCTGGCCTGAGCACGCGGCGCGTCGCCAGCGGCTGGCGCGGCCTACGCGGCGAGCGCGCGCAATTCCTGCTCGGACACCAACAGCACCATCGGCCCGTGGACGCGGATTGCGCCGTGGTCGCTCAGTTCCTTGAGGGTGCGCGAAAAGTGCTCCTTGGTCATGTGCAGGTGCGAGGCGATCAATGCCTTTTTCATCGGCAGCCTCAGGGAGCGCCCCGGCTCCGGGGTTTCCCGCTCGAACAGGTCGATAAGGAAGCGTGCAACCCGCGAACTGGCCTTGCGGCCCAGCACGGTCTCGATGTCGCCGGTGTGGCGGTACAGCGCCTCGCAGGCGTACTTGAGCAACTGGCGGGCCACCAGCGGGTGGTGTTCGACCTCGGAAAGCACCGTGGCGCGCGGAACGACCAGCAGTTCCAGGGGCGTCAACGCGGTGACCTGGAACCGGTAAGGCCGCTTGCTCACGAGCTCCGCCAGGCCCAGGCTTTGCCCGGCCTCGAGCACGTCGAGCACATGCTCGGCACCGTGTGAGGAGTCGAGAGTCAGCTTGACGCGCCCCTTGAGGATCAGCAGCAGGCCGTTGCTGGCCGAGCCCATGCCGGCCACCACGTCGCCGCGGCTGAAGGTATGCAGGCGCGTCGTCGCCGCGATGCGGCGCAAGCCTTCCGCATCGAGGCTCTGAAACGGCATGCAACTGCGCAGGGCGTCGGTGAGCTTGAAATCGGAGTCCATGGCGCCGCCGCGTGCCTGCGGGGTGTTCCTTTCCGACGCGGCAATGGTTGAGGTTTTCATGGGCGAGTCTGTGTGCCACTGATTTAAGCCATATTCGCAACAGGGATATCGCTTGGAGTTGATGAATATCAAACTCCATCGTGGAGCAATCGCTAACCTGAGCCAATAAGTGATCTACCTCAAATGAACCGCAGTCCGCGAGGTCCCGGAGCATTGCCCCGAGGCGTTGCACCGCTGAAGGAAGAACCATGAAATCGCTGTTACGCCGCATTTCGTACTGCCTGGCCGCCTTTGGCATTCTGGGTGCGTCGGCGCTGTTGCTGCCCGGGATCGCCAGCGCGGATGACCGCGCGTCGCCCTGTGCCGGGTGCGCACAGGGGTCGGCAGCCGACCAATCTGTCCGCCGTTGAGGCAAAACCCGGCAACTCACGGATTTTCACACCGTAATTTTTTTCAATCCCACCGAAAAGGAACCGCGATGAACCCCACCAGAACACTGGGCAAGGCATTGCGCGCGGCGCTGATGGCGGCAACCCTGCTGGCCGTCTGGGCGCCCACCGCACAGGCGCAACCGGCCGGCGCCGACAAGAAGGACCTGTTTCTCAAGGGCGACGCCAAGTGCACCGAATGCCATGACGAAGGCGACGGCCCGAAGCTGTTGCACCTGGGCAAGACCAAGCACGGCACCGTGGCAGACGGCCGCACGCCGAGCTGCACAAGCTGCCACGGCGAAAGTGCCGAGCACATCAAGAAACTGCCGGCGGGCGTGAAGACGCGTCCGAAACCCGACGTGATGTTCAAAACCAAGGGCGGGTCGTCGGCCGAATCGCAAAGCGCCGCCTGCATCAACTGCCACAAGGGCGACGCCAAGCGCACCCACTGGGCCGGCAGCGCGCACCAGTCGCGCGACGTGGCCTGCACCAATTGCCACACCCTGCACGTGGAAAAGGACAAGGTGCTGTCGAAGGCCACCGAGTTCGAGGTGTGCTTTACCTGCCACAAGGAACAGCGCGCGCAGGTCAGCCGGCCGTCGCACCATCCGGTGCTAGAAGGCAAGGTCGCCTGCTCGGATTGCCACAACACCCACGGCTCGATCGGGCCGAAGCTGGTCAAGCGCGACAGCGTCGTCGAAACCTGCTACCAGTGCCATACCGAGAAACGCGGCCCGTTCGTGCACAACCACGAGCCGGTGAGCGAGGACTGCGGGAATTGCCACAACCCGCACGGCACCGTGGTCGAAAGCATGCTCAAGGTGCGCGCGCCGTTCCTCTGCCACCAGTGCCACACGCCGCACGGCGGCTTCATCCCGCAGTTGCGCGGGGCGCAGGTTCCCGGACTGACTCCCAGCACACCCAACGGGCTGGGCAAGGGCACGACCAATGTCTCGCAAGGGCGTTCCTGCCTCAATTGCCACACGGAGGTGCACGGCAGCAACAATCCGAGCGCCACGAACCCAACCCCGCAATTCATGTTGCGCTGATCTAGGGGACGCGAAAATGAGAACCAGCAATCACATCCGCAGCTTCGCCCCATCCCTGTTGGCCTTGGCCGTGCTCGGTACCATCGGCCAGGCGGGCGCCCAGCAATCCGATGAAGTCCGGCAGCTGACCAACCCGGAAAGTTCGGTCCGCGTCGGCGGCGCGAGCGTTTCCGGCGACAGCGCCGACCGCGCGCAATTCGGCATGTTCAACGGCATGCGCAAGGAGCGCGGCTACCTGCTGCTTGACCTCGATTACCTGACGCGCGACAACGCGACCGGCCTGTGGACGTTCCTGACCGGGCGCAACTTGGGCCTGGACAGCCGGGAATTGCGCGGCGGCATGCAAAAACAAGGGGACTGGAAGGTCTTCGGCGAATACAACGAGATCACCCGCTACAGCCCGTTCACCGTGAATACCGCGATGACCGGCGTCGGCACCTCGCGGCCCAATATCGTCAATCTGGCTACGCCGGGCACCGGCAGCGACTACGATTTCCGCCTGCAGCGCAAGGCGGTTTCGGCCGGATTCGAGAAGAACATCGGCCGCAATTTGAAATTCGAGGCCAGCGCGAGGAGCGAGGACAAGACCGGAACGCGGCTTTGGGGGCGCGGTTACGACTGCGCGGCCTATGTGTGCGGCTTCCCGAGCAACCAGACGGCCAACCAGAGCCTGTTCCTGAAAAACGCGATCCTGTTGATTCCCGAGCCGATCGACTCGACCATCAAGCAGTTCGAAGCCAAGCTCGCGTACCACAATGACCGGATGAGCCTGGTGGCGGGATATTACGGGTCGTTCTACACCAACAGCAACGGCAACATCAGCCCGACGGTGCCCAACAGCCTGTACGGCGGCAACGGCACGCTGGTGCCGTCGCTGTACCCGGCGCTGCCTTCCAGCATCATCCCGGGCAGTCTGAGCCTGCAAAGTGTGCTGCAATCGGCGATGGCGCTGCCACCGGACAACCAGGCACACCAGTTCTCGATTGCCGGCAACTATGCGCTGACGCGTTCGACCAAGGCGACCTTCAAATACTCGGTCACGCGCATGAAACAGGACGAGAGTTTCTCCGGCATGGGCCTCGATGGCGCACCGGCAGGATTCTCAAACCTGGGCGGCAAGGTTGATGGCGTCAATGCGCAGCTCGGCCTGACCTCGCGGATCACGCGCGATCTCAACGTGCTGGCCAACTTCACCTATCTGAAGAACGAGGACAAGACGCCGAAGGGGCTGTACAACGTCGAAGCCAAGGCGGTGTTCCCCGCCACCGTGCCGGTGACCTACACCAATGTCAACCAGCCGGGCATCCCGGGGGCAACCTGGTTCAACAACCACACCTCGAAGAAAGATGTCAGCGGCAAGCTCGAAGGCACTTATCGCTTGCCTGATGGCTTGCGCCTGACGCTGGGTGCGGACTACCGCGAGCGCCACCGCGACGTTCCCGAATCGCGCGTCGAAGAGGCGCTGGGCGGCTTGGGCCCGCTGCGCGAGAAGAACACCGAAACGACTTACCGCATCGACTTGCGCCGCAGCATGTCGGAAACCCTCAATGGCAGCATCGGCTATTCGACCAGCGAACGCAAAGGCTCGGATTGGACCAACCTGTCGACGCTGGA
>DASUDU010000149.1:0-7297 GCA_036275435.1 Usitatibacteraceae bacterium
CGCGTCACCAAGCCCGGCGGCAAGGTGGTGGTGGTCGACTACCACCTGCCAAAACGGTTCCATCCGCTGCGCTACCTGTTCCGCCCGGTTCTCGGCTTTCTCGAACCGTTCGCACTCGACCTGTGGCGCAGCGAAGTCGAAACCTGGCTGCCGGCCGGGGTCGACCGCGCGCGCATCGACAAGGAAACGTACTACGGCGGGCTTTACCAGAAACTGGTGATCGGCGTTTAGCCGGCCTTCAAAACCCGACCGAAAACAAGGCGACGGCCGCGGCAATGGTCCCGGCCAGCGCGGTGCCGTAACAGGCCAGCCTCGACAGTGTTCCCGCGTGCACGCCCAGGTCGTGCAGGGCGTGGTACAGGCGGTGCGCCGCGTGCCACAGGAACAACGTGATGATCACCAGCAGGATGCCCTTGCCGACCCAGTGCTGGGCAAACGCCAGCGCCCGCTCGTATTCGAACAATCGTTTGGGCAACAGCGTGCCGGTGGGCACGGCAATGCCGGTGATGAACACCAGCGCTGCGCCGATCAGCGCGGAAAGCATGCCGCCGGCGCCAAACAGGACCCAGAAGATCGGTGCGTTGGAGCGTTTCATCGCGCGACCCCCCAGGCGATCAGCAGCACCAGCGCGCTCGATGCCACGGCCGCCACCAGCCCGGCGCGGGTGATCGTCGCGCCGGCAACCCGCTTGCCGCCGGCATGCATCGGCGGCAGCGTGCGCGGCATGATGTGGAACCAGGACCACGCATGGTAGGCAAACGCGATGAGGATCACGACGTGGAGCAGGATCGACAACGGACTGGTGATCCAGCCCACCCAGCCGTCCCACGCGGCGCGGCCCTGCGCCAGGCAAACCACGCCCGCCAGCAGGATCAGAGCATAGAGCGCGACGAACAGCGCCGTCGCCTCATGGATCATGTACTCGACAAAATACGGATTCTTGCGCCACCACCCGTCCATCGGGCGGCGATAGGGTCTGCGCATCCCCGTTCCCTTGGCGCTCATTCGGCCGCCCCTTTCGGTGCACCGCGCGGTGCGATGAAGCGCAGGAAGTAGTCCTTGGCGCTTTCGCTCTTGTTGATGTTGACGGCGTTGGCCGGATCGACCTTTTTCGGGCACACCTCGGAGCAGTAGCCGACCGCCGTGCAGTTGAACACGCCGTCCTCGTCGTGCGCGTGCGGCATGCGTTCGGCGCTGCCCTGGTCGCGCGAATCCATGTTGTAGCGGTGCAGCAGCGCCGTCGCCGCCGGGCCGAGGAATTTCGGGTTGAGCCCGTATTGCGGGCAGGCCGCGTAGCACAGCAGGCAATTGATGCAGGCGCTGAACTGTTCGTAGGCCTCCACTTGCGCCGGCGTCTGCAGGTGCTCGCCCTCGCTCAACGGCTTGGGTGCCTTCTCGATGATGTAGGGCTTGATGCGCTCGAGCTTGTCGACGAAATCGTCCATCTCGATGACCAGGTCGCGCTCGATCGGGAAGTGGTTCAGCGCCTCGACGCGCACCTTGCCCGGGTAGTCGCGAAGGAACGTGCTGCAGGCCAGCTTGGGCACGCCGTTGATCATCATGCCGCAGCTGCCGCAGATGGCCATGCGGCACGACCAGCGGTACGACAGCGTGCCGTCGATCTCATCCTTGATGTGCTGCAAGCCCTGCAGGACCGACATGTCGTCCGTGTACGGCACGACAAAGGTCTGGTGGTACGGTTGCTCCTCATCCTCCGGGATGTAGCGCAGGACTTCAATCTCGATGGTCTTCATGCCGCCACTCATGCCTTGACCCCCTGGTTGGCTTTGCGTTCGGCTTCCGCTTTCTCCGCGGCCGCACCGGCCGCGCCATAGGCGCGGATGCCCGGCGGCAGGCGCGTGATCTTCACCTCCTGGTAGCCAATCGACGGCGCCGCGCCCGGCCGGTAGGTGGCGATGCTGTGCTTGAGGAAGTTGGCGTCGTCGCGTTCGGTGAAGCCGTCGAGCCGCTGGTGCGCACCGCGCGATTCGCGGCGCTGGATCGCCGAGTGCGCCATCGCCTGCGCCACGTCGAGCTGATATTCCAGCTCGATGGCCATCAGCCGCTCGGTGTTGAACACGCTGGTCTTGTCGTCGAGGCGGATGTCGGCAAAGCGCTCCTTCAGTTCCGCCAGCTTGTCGCAGGTCGCCTGCATCGCCTCGCCGGTGCGGTAGATGCCGCAGCCCTGTTCCATGGTGGCCGCCATTTCCTTGCGCAGCGTGCCGATGCGCTCCTTGCCGTCGCTCTTGTGCAGCCGCTCGCGGATGCGTTGCTCGACGGCGTTGGCCTGGCTTTCGAGCCCCGAGGCCGGGCTCGCGTGATCGCGCGCGAAGCGCGCGGCCTCTTCCCCTGCCACTTTGCCGAAAACACCCAGCTCAGCCAGCGAATTGGAGCCCAGGCGGTTGGCGCCGTGGATGCCGACGCTGGCGCATTCGCCGGCCGCATACAGCCCCTTGAGCGGGGCGGCACAGCGGCCGTCAACCTGGATGCCGCCCATGGTGTAGTGCACCGCCGGGCGGACCGGGATCGGCTGCTTGGCCGGGTCGACGCCGAGAAACTCCTCGGCCATCTCGTAAATCTGCGGCAGGCGCTCGCGCAGGTACGCCTCGCCCAGGTGACGCAGGTCGAGGTGCACGTAGGAGCCGTGCACACCTTCGAGCGTGCGGCCTTTTTGCTGCTCGTACCAGAATGCCTGGCTCAGGCGGTCGCGCGGGCCCAGTTCCATGGCCTTGTTGACCGGCTTCGGCGTGGCCGGGCCCAGGCCGTAATCCTGCAGGTAACGGTAGCCGTCCTTGTTGACCAGCAAACCGCCCTCGCCGCGGCAGGCCTCGGTAAACAGGAGGCCCGTGCCGGGCATGCAGGTCGGGTGGTATTGCACGAATTCCATGTCGCGCAACGGCACCCCCTTGCGGAACGCCAATGCCATGCCGTCGCCGGTGACGATGCCGCCGTTGGTGTTCTCGCGAAATACGCGGCCGGCGCCGCCGGTGGCAATGACCACCGCCTTGGCCTCGATCATGCGGAACTGCCCCGAGGCGATGTCGATCGCCACCACCCCGCGCGCGCGGCCATCCTCGACCAGCAATTCGACACAAAAGTGTTCGTCGAAACGCTGGATCGATGGATACTTGATCGAGGTCTGGAACAAGGTATGCAGCATGTGGAAGCCGGTCTTGTCGGCGGCGAACCAGGTGCGCTCGATCTTCATGCCGCCAAAGGCGCGCACGTTGATGTGGCCGTCAGGCTTGCGGCTCCAGGGGCAGCCCCAGTGTTCGAGCTGCACCATTTCCTCGGTGCAATGCGCGACGAAATAATCCACGACATCCTGTTCGCACAGCCAGTCGCCGCCGGCCACAGTGTCGTGAAAATGGTGATCGAGGCTGTCGTGCGCCTGCACCACGCCGGCCGAACCGCCCTCGGCGGCCACGGTGTGGCTCCGCATCGGATAGACCTTGGAGATCAGCGCAATCTTGAGCGCCGGATCAGCTTCGGCCACGGCGATCGCCGCACGAAGCCCGGCGCCGCCTGCGCCGACGATCGCGACATCGGTTTTGAACGTTTCCACGCGATCCCTTTTTCGCGGGGGCGCTGCGTACGGCAAGCTGCCCCCAGTTTCATTGCGTCGCAACTGCCAAATGCGGCGCCTATCGGGCGACCCACGCCGTAGCCACCCGCATTTGTCGCATCCGCGACACGCGCCGCGCGGCGCGGCGCGCATTGCGCATCAGCCGCCGCGCGCTAGCGCGACAGGATCCACTGCACCAGGTTCTTGATTTCCTTCGGGTCCTTCGATTCAACCACCTTGTGCTCTTCCTCAGTGCCGTCCTCGAACTTCACCTTGGGCGCCTTGGTGATGTTGTCGATCAGCTTGGCTTCGGCATCGGCCTTGCCTTTCCATTTGGCCGCGATCTTGTTATACGATGGGCCTTTCTTCGACTTGTCGACGGCGTGGCACTTGGTGCATCCGCTCTTCTTCGCCAACGCCTCGGCAGCGTCGGCATCAGCGGCCAAAACGGAGCCGGAGAATGACCCGGCAATGGCGGTGGCGACGAGCGCGGTCAGCAATTTCGCTTTCATGGGGCTTTTCCTTCCTCGGTTTGGGTTTCCCCCGAAAAATACGGGGGGCACTTCAACAGACAACAACATACAAAATCAGGGGAGAATCCTTTTGATGCATATCAAGTAACGGCCAATCGATCCGCTCATCATTACACTCGCGCTCGTGGCAAGTGCACCGGGGATTGCATGTTACCGCAGGGGACTCCCCACAAGAACTTAACTGAATCGCCGCGGACCGCGTTGACAACCAAACCAGGGACTTTTCACCATGAACTTTGACCGCAGAATCCTTCGTTGTCTTGCCCGGGCGGCAGCGCTGTCCGCGGCGCTGCTGTTGTCGCATTCGGCATCGCATGCGGCGCCCGCCACAGCAACGCCCGCGGCGCTGGACAACAAGGGATGCCTGGAATGCCACGGCGCGGGCAAGGATGAGATCAAGGTCACCGATGCAGCCGGCAAGAAGCGCGCCTTGCGCGGGCACGACGAGGCAAAACTGGCCAAGGGCGTGCACGCCAAGATGCAGTGCGTTGACTGTCACAAGAACATCACCGACAGCAAGGCGCAGCACAAGAAGGCCGAAACCGGCGCGCCGGACTGCAAGGGCTGCCACCTCGAACTCTGGGCAGCCGCCCAGCGCGACGGCCGCCAGGCGGAAAAGCCCGGCCTGGGCGCCATGGCGCGCGTCATTGAATCGAAGCAGAAGTCGGTGCACGCTGCCAAGGACAAGGACGATCCATCGAAGATCAACGCGCCCTGCGCGGCCTGCCACGACGCGCATTCCTTCGTGCCGCTGCCCAAGCCGGGGACGCCGGAGCACAATGCCGCGCGGCTGGCCATTCCCGCGCAATGCGGTACCTGCCACGAGGATCACCTCGAGGAGTATTCGGGTTCGGTTCACGGCAAGGCGGTGGTCGACAAGAAGGATCCCAAGGCCGCCATCTGCACCGATTGCCACAACGTCAAGGGCATCGACAAGTCCAATACCGATGCGGCGAAGAAAGGCATGGTCGAGGCCTGCAGCGGTTGTCACAAGGACAACGCCAAGTCCTACAAGGACACCTACCACGGGCAGATCACCACGCTCGGCTACACCAACACGGCGATGTGCTTCAACTGCCACGGCAGCCATGACCTGCGCTCGCCAAAGGATCCGAAGTCCAAGGTCCATCCCGACAACCGCCTGAAGACCTGCCAGAAGTGCCACAAGGATGCGACCGCCGGCTTTGCCACCTATGAGCCGCACGGCAATGCCCACGACTTCAAGCGCTACCCGCAAATCTGGCTGACCACGCACTTCATGGTCGGTCTGTTGCTGGGCACCTTTGCCTTTTTCTGGATCCACGTCATCCTCTGGCTCTACCGCGAAATCCAAGATCGCAAGAAAGGCGTGGCCCGCCCGGTGGTGGAAATCGGCAAGCTGGACATCCCGGCCGGCAAGCAGTTCCAGCGCTTCGGCCCGTGGTGGCGCCTCGGCCACCTGCTGTTCGCGGTAAGCCTGATGATCCTCACGCTGACCGGCATGACGCTCATGTATGCCGGCAGTTCCTGGGCGCCGGTGGTCATGCAGATGCTCGGCGGCCCGAAAGTGGCGGCGATCATCCATCGTGTCAACGCGGTGATCTTCACGGCGATCTTCCTGATCCACCTGGTCTACATTGCGATCCGCCTCGCCAAGAGCTGGCGGACCTTCAAGATCTTCGGCCCCGATTCCCTGGTTCCCGGGCCGCAGGACTTGTGGGACGTCATCGCCATGTTCAAGTGGTTCTTCGGCCTCGGCCCGCGGCCGGTGTTCGACCGCTGGACCTACTGGGAGAAGTTCGACTACTGGGCGCCGTTCTGGGGCGTGTCGATCGTCGGCTTCAGCGGCCTGGTCATGTGGTTCCCGAACTTCACGGCCTCGTTCCTGCCGGGCTGGGTGTTCAATGTGGCGGTGATCACCCACGGCGAGGAAGCGTTCCTCGCGGCGGTGTTCCTGTTCACGGTGCACTTCTTCAACAACCACTTCCGCCCCGAGAAGTTCCCACTCGACACGGTGATGTTCACCGGCGCGATGTCGCTCGAGCACTTTGCCCGCGACCACCCGCTGCATTACAAACGGCTGGCGGAGAGCGGTGAATTGCACAAGTACCTCGTCGACGCACCGTCCAAGCCGATGCAGATCGGATCGAAGATCCTCGGCTTCACGCTGATCGCCTTCGGCCTGATCCTGCTCGTGCTGATCGGAATCGGCTTCTTCGGCAGCTTCGGCAGCTAGCGCCGCGCGCCAGGCAAAGCCCGCAGACCCCGGCTTCGGCCGGGGTTTTTCTTGGCGCCGATGCAGGGCAAAAACTCGTTGACTGGAGCGGCTTTCCAGCCATTCTTGCCCGAAATACCGCGCCAAATCTTGGTTTTTTTGATTTTTTGCAATGATCAGGCCGATTTCGCCTGCGTTCGGCCGCGCGTTTGATACCTGTCAATAGGGGCATGGATACGGGTGCTAGATTGGTGATGCGAAAGCGGCCGGAAACCCGCCAATCCGGGGACGTCCGGCCGAACCGCACGGCCTGGTCACGCCGCCGCATGGCGCGGACTTGCCGGCCGTAACCTGCAAGGCAATCGGCCTGCGGTCGGGGCCTCGTGAATGCGCCAAGACAGCCTCAAGTTCAAGGTCGGCCTGTACCTCGCCCTGGTGCTTTCACCGGCGGTCATCCTGATCCCGTACCTGATCGTGCAGCACCAGGAGGAACACCTGCACGACGTGATGACCACCCATGCCACGCGCATCGCCGAGGTGGTGGTGCGCAGCACACGCCACGCCATGATGTCGAACCGGCGCGAGCTGGCCAGCCGCATCGTCGACGACATCGGCAAGCAGGAAGGCATCGACGTGATTCGCATTGTCGACAAGGACGGCATCATCGTCCATTCCAGCAAGACCGCCGAGCGCGGCCATTCAATCGGCCAGAAGGACGAACCCTGCGTCAATTGCCACCGCAACGGCAAACCGCCGAGCCAGCTCGCCGCCGACCAGCGCTGGCGCATTTACCGCAACCCCGACGGCGAACGCATCCTCGGCGCGATGGAGGTGATCCGCAACGAACCGACCTGCTCCAGCGCAGCCTGCCACCAGCATCCGCCCGGGCAGTCGGTGCTTGGCATCGTCGACATCGGCTATTCGCTCGGCCCGCTGGATCGCACACTGGGTCGCCACGCCTGGGTGATCGGCAGCATTGCGCTGACGGTGATCCTGCTGGTCGGG